>CADBNB010000019.1 GCA_902795895.1 uncultured Lachnospiraceae bacterium
GCGAGGATGTGCAGACCGCGGAGATGGAGTTAATTGCTGCGCAATACCGCGGTCGCGCTAGAGTTTCAAGAAAATGAAGGATTTTAAAGTGTTCTTTTGGGACGGAGGATGGATTGACATAATTGGAATAGAATGTTATGATAAGTGGTAATGATTACTACATATGATAGGATTCGTTACAGTGATAATCGAAAAGGAGCGGAAAATATGTCATACAAAATAGTAGGAGACAGTTCAACAGATTTGACAAAGGAGTTAAAAGAGCAGGGAAATATTGTTCATGTTCCGTTGATTTTGCAAATTGATGATGAAGAAATTATAGATGATGAAACATTTGACCAGGCAGAGATGCTTCAAAAGATGAAAAATAGTAAGCATACATTGAAATCGGCATGTCCTTCGCCGGATGCTTTTTTGGCACATTATGATGATGCAGACGATATATTTGTAATTACATTGTCTGGAAAACTCAGTGGTTCATATAATAGTGCTGAAGTTGCAAAAAAGATGTATTTAGAGGAACATCCTGATAAAAATATAATGGTAATTGATTCTTGTTCTGCATCTGTGGGACAGACATTGATAGCTATGCGTATTCAGGAGTTGATGGAACAAGGTGTTGGTTTTGAAGAAACATGCAAAAAAGTATTGCAATACAGAGATGAGATGTGTACAAAATTTGTTTTGGAATCTTTGGAGGTGTTCCGTAGAAACGGAAGATTATCCAGTGTAAAAGCAGTGCTTGTAAATACATTAAATATCAAAGCGGTTATGACTTCGAATCCAGATGGTTCGATAGAGAAAATGGATCAGGGCAGAGGTATGAAAAAAGCTCTTGAAAAGATGGTAGACTGCATAAAGAAAGATATGGTAAATCCTGAAGAAAAGGTTTTGGGAATTGCACATTGTAATAATTATGAACGTGCTGAGTTTGTAAAGTCTATAGTTTTGGCAGAAATACCGTTTAAGGATTGTATTATTGTTGATACACGCGGATTAAGTAGCTTTTATGCAAATGATGGTGGTATTATTGTTGCATATTAAAAACATATAAACAATAGCAAAAATTTTCTAATCAGTTACACAAAAATATGAAATTGATTGTTGATTTGTGAGGTTGATTGTGTTAAAATAGCATTGTTCTTGAGATGCCGACATGGCGTAGTTGGTAGCGCAACTGATTCGTAATCAGTAGGTCGAGGGTTCAAGTCCCTTTGTCGGCTTGAATTATAGAAAGAGCAGTAGAAATCATTTTTGATTTTTACTGCTCTTTTTGATGTTAAATGAAAGTACATTCTTTTTAGAATGATAATGAGGAAGTAAACGCATAAGTTGTTCTAATTTAACTTATATACTTTAAATTATTCGGAATATAGTTGACTCAATACGATAGCATTTGATTTTGCTGTTAATTCTTCCATAGCCATTTTTTCTTTTTTGGTTAATGCAGGCACATAATTCTCAACATAGCTTGCTGTTTGAGTAGTATATGTATTATTTGTGCCATTGATTGCAATGTTTGGTACATTAACCCCTTCGTCTAAGTAGGATAAGATTTTTTTGACATAGTTTTGAGTTTCTTTATATGGCGGAATTCCGTCGTATTTTGCAACTGCACCGCGACCAGCGTTATATGCAGCAAGTGCAAGTGATGTGTCACCGTTAAAAATCTTAAGATTTTCAGCTAAATACTTTGCTCCTGCCATAATGTTTTGCTCAGGATCGTATGCATTTGTTACGCCTAATCCTTTTGCGGTTTCGGGCATTAATTGCATAATTCCCATTGCACCGGCAGAAGAAGTACAGTTTGTATCAAAATCTGATTCGGCTTTCGCAACTGCTTTCAACAAATCAACGGAAATATTATATTGTTCAGAAGCCTGTTGGAAAATATCCTCTAAATTTTTTGGACAATTAATCGGATCTTGTGAATTGTTATAATATACTGTATTTTCATATGTTACTTCAAATGTTTCATGATATTCCGGCTCAATTTTTGGAGCACTTGTACTAAATAATGTGGTGGTTGTATAGTCTGAAATTTTATCAATCATTGTATCTCCCCATTTCATGTGATGTTACTACACCTCATATATTTTATCGGATTTAAATGCGAAATATAAAGGCTGAGATTTAAAATATAATGTAAAAAAACAAAAAAATTGAATGCCTATATTTTTTATGAGAACGTAAAAAGTGGTTTAGTATTTAGAGTATACCGTGTATAGTAACAAAATGTACATAGAAATGCGAAAGAATAATATAAAATACTTTCATTTTGCACAAAAATTGAGTATAATATACTTGTAAGATGAACATGAAACGGGAGGCGTCAGATGAAAGAACGATATGCAAAAATAACTCGTAAAACAAAAGAGACAGATATAGAGATGGAGTTATGGATTGACGGTAGTGGTAGCGCTAATATTGATACTGGAATTGGTTTTTTTGATCATATGTTAAACAGCTTTGCAAGACACGGATTTTTTGATTTGAATTTAAAAGTCAAAGGAGATCTTGAGGTTGATTGTCATCACACAATAGAAGACGTGGGTATTGTGCTTGGTAAGGCTATAAAAGAAGCTTTAGGGGATAAAGCAGGTATTAAAAGATATGGATATTTTATTTTGCCGATGGATGAAACATTAGCGCTTTGTGCCATTGATTTGTCTGGAAGACCTTATTTTGTCTATGATGTAGACTTTACGACAGACAGAATTGGAACATTTGACACCGAGATGGTTCGTGAGTTTTTTTATGCAGTATCTTACGGAGCAGAGATGAATTTGAACATTAAGAAGATGGACGGATTGAATAACCATCATATTGCGGAAGGCGTTTTTAAAGCATTTGCAAAGGCACTGGATGAAGCCACAAGTTTGGATCCGAGAGTTCAAGGTGTATTATCGACAAAGGGTTCGTTGTAGATAGGAGGGATTTGCGATGAAGAAAAAACTAATAGCATATATCAATGCTGAAAATGAAATTAGAGGAAGCGTTATCAATCGCGCTGAGAAATATGACCATGAAGGTGCAGATCAGTTGTTTTTGTATAACTATTCAAAAGATGAAGCAACCAGGGATTCTTTTTTGGCATTAGCAAAAAAGATTATTCATTCCATTGATATACCAGTTGTGCTTGGTCTGTATGTATCAAAGTTTGAAGACATTAAGAAAGCTCTTTATACCGGTGCAGTTCGCGTTGTTGTGAAAGAAACAATTTTAGATAATCAATTTGCAATAAAAGAGGCTACAGATAGATTTGGAGCAGACCGTATTTTTGTAGAAGTTGATTCGCATGGTGATTTCAGCAATGTGAAAGATATTCAAAAATTAAAAGATATGGGTGTTTATGGAATATTATTAAAGCATGTGGTTATTTCTGATACATTGATTGAAAATATGAAAAAATCAGAGATGTCGATTATTATCAGAGATGCGTTAATCAGAAATGATTTAGCTGAGTTGATGTCTTTAGATCAGGTTTTGGGAGTTGCAACCAATCATTTTGAACACAAAGTGATTATGAAGGCAAAATATGCACTTAAGGATAAGGGCATAGATGTAGAAACTTATGAAAGTATGTTGTCATTCTCAGATTTTAAATTGAACAGTGATGGCATGATACCTGTTATTGCACAGGATTACAGAACTGGAGAAGTTTTGATGATGGCTTATATGAATGAGGAAGCCTTTGACAAAACAATCAAAACAGGAAGAATGACATATTGGAGTAGAAGCCGGGAAGAGTTATGGTGTAAAGGCGATACTTCCGGTCATTATCAGTTCGTGAAGTCACTTACTATCGATTGTGACAATGATACATTGTTGGCAAGAGTACATCAGGTTGGTGCAGCTTGTCACACTGGAAACCGTAGTTGTTTCTTTACTACAATCATGAAGAAAGAAATCAATGACAGAAATCCATTCAATGTTTTTGAAGAAGTTTATAACATAATTAAGTCGCGTAAAGAACGTCCAAAAGAGGGTTCATATACGAATTATCTCTTCGACAAAGGTTTGGATAAGATATTGAAGAAATGTGGAGAGGAAGCAACTGAGATGGTTATCGCAGCAAAAAATCCAGATGCTGAGGAACTAAAATATGAGATAAGTGATTTCTTATATCATATGATGGTTTTGATGGTTGAGTGTGGACTTGATTGGGATGATGTTGTAAAAGAACTTTCAAATAGAAGATAGGAGGGGTTATCAATGGTTCTTGGAGCAATGGGAATTGGAAAATTATTAGAGATGACAGCGGTTTATATGGTGAAATATGTGGTTTATATTGGCGTCATAATCTGCGCAGTTTTAGCTGGAAAAGCGTGGGGGAATAAAGCTAAAAAAGCAAAAGTAGAAAAAGATACTCAAGTATAGTTGGAAAGTTTTAAGAGACTATCTTTACGTTTTATCGTAGAGATGGTCTCTTATTACTTTTTGCGGGACATTTTTAGGTGGATAGATGGAAATATTTTTTACTTCTTTACATTCATATGTTCTATCGTAATTCTTATTAAAAACATCGAGAGAACATATTATTCAGATTTGGGGAATAATAACGAAAAAAATTCATTATATGGCTATTTATATAGTAGATTCGTTGACAAACCATGATATTAAACATATAATAAAATAGTATGTTTATGTCTAGAAGGAAGACATTGTGAAATAATACAAATTTGACCTATTATGGTTTTATAAAAAAGATTGTGGTAATACCATAGTTTAAAAAATATAATGAATTATGCTATTAGGAGGCAGTTAACGTGAAGAAGTACGGAGTAAACGAATTAAGAAAGATGTATTTGGATTTCTTTGCATCTAAGGAACATTTGGTAATGAACAGCTTTTCATTGGTTCCTCATAATGATAACAGTTTGTTGTTAATTAATGCGGGAATGGCACCATTAAAGCCTTATTTTACAGGACAGGAGATTCCACCAAAGAGAAGAGTTGCAACCTGCCAGAAGTGTATCAGAACAGGAGATATTGAAAATGTTGGAAAGACAGCACGTCATGGTACATTTTTCGAAATGTTAGGTAATTTCTCTTTTGGAGATTACTTTAAACGTGAAGCTATCAACTGGTCATGGGAATTCTTGACAAAAGTTATTGGTTTGGAAGAAGATCGTTTGTATCCTTCCGTATTTGAGACTGATGATGAGGCATTTGATATCTGGAACAAGGAAATCGGAATTCCAGCAGAGAAAATTTCAAGATTTGGAAAAGAAGATAATTTCTGGGAGCACGGTGCAGGACCTTGCGGACCATGTTCAGAAATCTACTATGACCGTGGAGAAAAGTACGGTTGTGGTTCACCTGATTGTAAGGTTGGATGCGACTGTGACAGATATATGGAAATCTGGAACAACGTATTTACCCAGTTTGAAAATGATGGTAAAGGAAATTATACTGAACTTGAAAATAAGAACATTGATACGGGTATGGGATTGGAGCGTTTGGCAGTTGTTGTTCAGGATGTGGATTCTATCTTTGCAACAGATACCATCAAGGCGCTTCTTAATGAAGTTTGTAAATTGGCAAATACAGAGTATTTAAAAGATGCAAATAAAGATGTATCTATCCGTGTTATTACAGACCATATCCGTTCAGCAACATTTATGATTTCTGACGGTATCATGCCATCAAATGAAGGTCGTGGATATGTGCTTCGTCGTTTGATTCGTCGTGCAGCACGTCACGGACGTTTATTAAATATTGATGGAAAATTCTTAGCAAAACTTAGTAACACAGTTATTGAAATGTCAAAAGACGGTTATCCGGAACTTGAGACTACAAAAGATATGATTTTCAATGTTTTGACTGAGGAAGAAAATAAATTTAATAAGACCATTGATCAGGGACTTAGCATTTTAGCTGATATGGAATCTGAGATGGCGAAAAAAGGAGAGAAAACTCTTTCAGGTAAAAATGCATTTACTTTATATGATACTTATGGTTTCCCACTTGATCTTACCAAGGAAATCTTAGAGGAAAAAGGTATTTCTGTTGATGAGGACGGCTTTAAAGCTGAGATGGAAAACCAGAGAGTTGCAGCCAGAAATGCCAGAAAGACTA
>CADBNB010000020.1 GCA_902795895.1 uncultured Lachnospiraceae bacterium
AATACGCTAACGGCTACCACAGGCTTTAATTTTGAGGGGTTCTTTGATGAAAATGATCAAGAGATTAATATGTTGGAGGTAGTAAAAGTTACTTCTAAATCTTGTACTTTAACTTGGGCAAAGGTGGAAGGCGCAACAGGATATGTGGTTACTTTAGGTGACGGTTCGCCTGTGTATAAAGTGGTTAAGGATAATACAGTAACAGTTAATGCAGATGAATGTGAAGGTGGTGTTTCTGTGCATCCATACTATCAATACGATGGATATTGTATTGGATTAAAAGGGGGATGTCATGCCAGTGGGAGTTGTTGTTGGGATATTGGACAAATTAATACAATTTATTTTGAAGCAACAAAACCTAAGATTGACTATTTTTGGTCAACTTTGAATAAATCGATTTATTTCGATATTTATTCAAATTATAATGATGATGGTGCACCAGTTAATTATCAGGCACAATGTTATGATGTAAAAACAGGAAAGAAACTATCTAGCAAACGAACAAAAGGACAGACGATTAGTAATGTATCGACAGATACAATATATAAACTTCGCGTAAGACATAAGTATAAATATAATGATGAAGGTCAGGAAAAATACACAAAATGGTCAAATTATACATATCTTATTCCAAAGCCAAACCAGGACGCAAGTAAAGATAAAAATGCAATAAATGTAACATGGAATAAGGCATATAAAGCAAGTGGATATGATATTTATCTTGGAACAAGCGAAGGAAAATTAAAAAAGGTAGCTTCTGTAGGAAAGGGAAAAACATCTTATAAGATAAAGTCATTCAAAGGAAAGAAGATTTCTCAGACAAAGAATTATTATTATTGCGTTGTTACAAAGGTAAAAGTGGACGGAAAAACATATAAATCTAAGATATCAGGAAATGATGTTTACTAATCATCAGGAAATGCGTGAAAAGTACCGTAGAAAATGAAGGTTTTCTGCGGTGCTTTTTTATGTAATAGGAAATTGCGATGCAACTGTTTTGTTATAAAAAAACGCTTTGCGATGATGCTTTCAGATAAGTGACGAATAATCGAAAGTAGTCCATACAGTTGCAAATGCCAGCACAGTCGTGTAAAATGGTGTTAACAGTTTGAAAAACACGAAAGGAGCGTGAACTATGGGAACAAATTATAGAGAGGCAAATGAGCGTTTTGAGAAGAAAAAGCGGGAAGAAGTGTTAAAAGATATTCCTGCAAAATTTCATGACAAAGCAAATCAGATTTTAGATTACGAAGAGGAAGAAGCATATTTTCAAGCAGAACAGCTCTGTCTGGATATTTTAAATGATCCGGATGGAAAGGGTAATGAGCAGGTGATGGTTATGCTTGCCAGAGTTTATCCGAAGCTTTTGAGAACGGACATCGAAGAGAGTAATCAAAGATATCAGGAAGATTTGCAGAAATACTATGCATTTTTAGACAGAGTTGTGATGAATGACCTGATGCAGGAGTATTTGATTGAAACTCTTGCCAGACTATGGGAACTTATGGGAAATAAGTGGTTTCGACCATTGTTAAAGGAGTTTGTAGACCATATCAAAGAGAAAGATTACTTAAAGGATGAGGTTTATAAGCGTACTTTAGAGTCTGCCTATGCATCTATGGAATCATACCAGTATTTTGAGGATTCAAAGGTAAGTCTTCTTATGAAGCAGGCATTAAAAGCAGCCTATGATATGAGTTATGTCATGACAGAAGCAAAGACTGAGGAAACAGCAAATACCATGAAAATAGATGGTTTGATGCATCAGTGGTACATTTGCAAGTATTATGATACCCATCAGGAAGAGTTTGCCTACATTGAAAAGAACTATCCAAGCAGTTACAGTTTAGTAGCCAAGGTTGTGTCTTTGGCAAAGGAAAATGCTTCAAAGAAGCAGGATGCTATTCTTGAGGAGCTTATGAACCATGTGGTAGAAGGAACTAAAAAGGAACAGCTGTTAAAAGTATTGGAAACCTCTTATGCCGACCTTAGCAGTAAGACAGAAAAACAGCCGGAGGTAGTGCATAAGGGAAAAACATCCTACATTCGTCCGACGGACAAGATTGGAAGAAATGATCCTTGTCCATGCGGAAGTGGAAAGAAGTACAAATTCTGCTGTGGCAGAGAGTAAGATGTTTCTTGAAAGTGGAAAGCAACACAAATACTAATGCGACAGAGAGTAAGATGTTTTCTTGGAATATGAGAATAAAAAGACTTCGAGAGAACACTAATATAAAGAAGGAGCAAGAGAAAGATGAAAAAATTTGTAGAAGAATTTAAAGAATTTGCCTTACGCGGAAACGTAATGGACATGGCAATCGGTGTAATTATCGGAGCTGCATTTTCTGATATTGTTACATCACTGACAGATAACTTTATCAACCCGATTTTAAAAGCTATCACAGCTGGCGCAAGATATGATATCAATGATATCGGTGGATTTGCATCAAACTTCTTGTCATCTGTTGTGAACTTTATTATCATGGCATTTATTTTGTTCTGTCTGTTAAAAGCAATCAACAAGGCACTTACCATTGGTAAAAAAAAGGAAGAAGAAAAGCCTACTACAAAGGAATGTCCATTCTGTAAATCACAGATTCCAATTGGTGCCGTAAAATGCGGATGCTGTACATCAGATTTGCCAGCAGAAGAAAAGAAAAAGAAATAATCGAATTATAAGCGTTTTTTTGAGATTTGATTTTTAATCTGTCTTTAATTATTAATGCGAAATGGTGTGTTAATATACAAGTGAGGGTTAAAAGAGTATTAAAAGAAAGTAACATGTAAAAAGTACCGTGGAAAACAAAGGTTTTCTATGGTACTTTTTTGTGTTAAACTTAAGAAAATATTAAGAATTTATGCGCTTTTCTCTTAAGAAATATAGTTTAGTATAGTTATAGTGACAGATAAGCCGTGCGCTTACAATGTCGTTTACTTAAGCTTCAGAAACCATGAATAAAGTAAGACGAAGAAATTGCGTGGGTTTATTTGTTACCATACTTTCGCGAGAGTAATGCAAGGAGGAGAAAGAAAAATGTACCAGATACTAGTTTGTGAAGACGAAAAGTCCATCGGTGATGCATTGGAGATTTATTTGAAAAATGAAGGGTACGAAGTGTTACGTGCAGAAAATGGAATAGAAGCTTTGGAAACATTGAAAAAAGAGGAGGTTCATCTGATTTTGATGGACATCATGATGCCAAAAATGGACGGCATCCGTGCCACTATGAAAATCAGGGAAGAAAAAAATATTCCAATCATCATTTTGTCTGCAAAAGGTGAGGATTACGATAAGGTATTAGGCTTAAATGTAGGGGCGGATGATTACGTGACAAAACCATTCAATCCCATCGAATTGCTTGCCAGAGTGAAAAGTCAGTTAAGACGTTTTACCAGTCTTGGAAGTCTTAATCAGACAGTAAGCAAAAGTGCAATCGTAAAAACCGGCGGTTTGGAAATTGATTTGGATGCGCATCGGGTGACTGTGGATGGAGAGGAAAAAAAGTTGACGCCGGTAGAATTTGGTATTCTTTCTTTTCTCGCGCAAAATGCAGGAAATGTATTTTCAATATCGCAAATTTATGAGAATGTCTGGAATGAACCTTCCTTAAATGCGGAAAATACAGTATCCGTACATATTCGTAGAATACGGGAAAAAATTGAAATTAATGCAAGAGAACCCAAATATGTAAAGGTGGTGTGGGGCGTTGGCTATAAAGTGGAAAAAATTCAGTAGAAGTTTGAAGGTAAGATTCGTATTAAATGTGATGTTGATACTCTGTATTGTTATGGCAGAAGTATTATTTCAATATTATGAGACTCACAGTAACTCATGGTTTCCTGAGTATGGTTGTGAGTATTATGATTTGTTTGAGTATATTAATGATGATGAGAACTGTTTGGAGATAAAGGAGGAATTTAAACAGGGGTTAAAAGAGATTTTTTTAGCATCTGTGCAATCTGACAACGATAAAAAATTAGAGAGTTTAAAAAAGAAGTTCAAAGACAAATATAATTTTCGTGTGAAGTATGCAGATGAGGATATGAAAAAAAATGTTTGTTTATCCAATGTTGAAGAGACGGATATTTCATCATTAACACCTCTTCGTGTAGAATATGAAGGAACAATGCAATTTAAAAATTCTTATTCTAAAAGTTGGGCAAATACCATACAAGAAGATGGAGAAGATTCAAATAGCGAAGATGGCTTTTTGTGGCTTAATGTGAATGAACTGTTAGCAGAGCTGTGTAAGGAAAATAAAGACTTACGGGAAAAAATCGCAGATAATATGACAAACAAACTATCATATTATTCATCAAGTATGAAAAATGTATTTGAGTATCTTGCCGGCAGTAATGAAGAAGTACCAGTAATTGAAACAATGCCAAGTAACATTTATTACAAGATTTATGGTGCATTGCCTGCAAAGACAAATTACATGATAGAAGAATATGAAAAGTTATACGATGACTTTGAGTATGTGGAAAACCTTGGTTTGTATTATTGTGATGATGAAGAAATGTATTACGATCCGGAAACAAGTGAATGGATAGACAGTTTAAGTGCTGAACAGGAGCAAATTTATCGGGAAAAGATAAAAAAAGAACGAAATGAGGTACAAGTTAAGGTTTTGGGAAGTGAAGGAAGTAGTAAAAATCCTTTTCGCTTATCAGACAAAGAAATGAACGTAGTTAAAGGTATCATTGAGTCTCTTTTGAATTCTAAATACAGTACACAATTGAAGGAAAGTCAAATGGAAGATGAGGAGGTGGATGAGGAGTATAGCTCATATTCTATCCCTGAATTACAATTTTATGTACCAATATCGGCATTTTTTGGTACTCCAAAAGAGTATAAGGTTGTTTTTGGAATGAATCAATCGTATTTTCAGGAAAACTTTCAAGATAGAATAAACCAAATTAATGCAGACCAAAAAGCAGAACGTAAAGAAGAAATTAGTCATGCTTTTAAAGTGAAAATGATGCTTGTCCGTGTATATGTTGTTATTGGAATTGGAATTGTAATAGCACTTCTTCTTTGTATTTTCTGCGGAAGACAACCAGATACAGATGAAATCAAATTATTGAAAATTGACCGTTGGAAGACAGAAATCATAATAGGTATTATTGGTTTGATAATATTTTGGGTAATTTCAGGTTTGATAACGTTAAGGTTGGGTTATATATATTTTGGTGGAAAGTATTTTCAGGGAATGATACCAATGATGGTTGCAATTAACCTGCTGATTCTTTTGATTTATGTAGTATTTCAGTTGGTTCTGTCATTAATAAGAAAAGCAAAAGCGAAAGTTTTATACAAAACATCCTTATTGTATTGGTTAGTTGGAAATGCAAAAGGTCTGGCGCAGCATGGTAAGTTAAATATGCTAGTTACCGTATGTATGTTGGGGATTGGTGCGTTTACGTTCCTTATGGAATTTGTGGCAATTAATACACACAAAGAAAGTATTATTATATTAACACAGGGACTTTTATTACTGCTGTTTTTGATATTGTTCCGTTTTGTAAACCGATACACAAGAAGCATATCGGCCATACTAGACGGTACGAAGCGTATGCGTGATGGGGATTTGGAGTATCAGATTCCTACGTATTACGATGACGGATTGTTGTATGATTTGGCAACAAATATCAATTCCATCACGGAAGGATTGGAACAGGCTGTGGATGAGAGAATAAAATCAGAACGATTAAAGACCGAATTGATTTCCAATGTTTCTCATGACATTAAGACTCCGCTCACATCCATTATTACCTACGTCGATCTGTTAAAGAGAGAAGATGTTCAGCCGGAAAAGGCAAAAGAATACGTAGAAGTTTTAGACCAAAAATCCCAGCGGTTAAAAGTACTTACAGATGATCTTTTTGAAGCTGCAAAAGCAACCAGTGGAGCTATGGCAACAGATATTACAAAAATTGATATGGGTTCCCTTATCAATCAGGCAGCAGGCGAGTTTGAAGAAAAATTTGAGCGAAGTGGTCTGATAATGAAAAATAACGTGGAGCCGGATACTTATTTTGTAATGGCAGACGGAAGACTTGCCTGGAGAATCATAGAAAATATATTCTCAAATGCCAGCAAGTACGCCCAGGCAGACAGCCGTGTGTATGTGGATTGCAATGAATTGGAAGATACCATGGAAATCGTAGTGAAAAACATATCTGCCTATGAACTAAACATCACCGCAGAAGAACTGATGGAGCGCTTCACAAGAGGTGATAAATCAAGAAATACAGAAGGCAGCGGACTAGGACTTGATATTGCCAAGAGTCTGGCAACCTTACAAAATGGAGAATTTACGGTAGAAATCGATGGAGACCTATTTAAGTCGATTCTTAGACTTCCAAAGGCGAAATAGAAAAAAATTAGCTGAGTATAAAGTTATTTATTTTCGTTTAAAAAAATGTAAGTAAAACTTGGGTAGTTAATTTATATGTAGAAAACTGTACGAAAGCCTCGGCACTTAACGAGCTGATGAAGTTCAGCGAATTTAGTACCGTTAGGCTTGAGTCAAGCGAGAGCGAGTTTTCGAAACTATGAATTAACTACCCAAGTTGTGTTCTATAGTTTAATAACGAAAAAATAACTCTAAACGGCTAAATAAAAAAAGTTACAAAGTGGTGAAAAATAACGTAAAAAGTAGTTGCAATGTAACCGAACTTGTGCTATTATACTAGTATGAATACAAAATTTTCCATTTTGAGTGGGAAATGTGTACATTGATAATTTCAAAAGTACTCGGTGAATTACGTTCGTGTAACGATTTTCACACCAATGAGATAATGTTGTGCGAAGGCACGACAGTTAACCCCGTTCTGTTATAAACAGCAATCAGAGCTACCGTTTGTGCGAGATACGTTTTGGTAGGATTGTAAAAACGAGGCTGAAAACAGGAGTCTATGCCTAGAAACGTAGATGGGTTAACCCCGCTAGCCCCTAAAAGCGAGGCTGAAAATAGGGCACTCACCTCGTATGAAAAGTGAGATTGATAATTGAAATCCCCGTAGATGCAAAGGTTATGTCAGTAGAAGACAAGGAGAATGAGATTATGAAGAAAAACCTGAATTTCAGAAATTATATGATCTTAGCATTGTCTTTGTTGGGAGAAAGTTGTGCGCGAGTTGCTGGCGTGTGTGATGCTGTGAAGGTAACCATGGCAGGTAGTGTGCGTCAGGGAAGAAGATTCGGTTTAATAGCTGATGATCAGCAGTCGGCAGAAGCTGTGAAAGCTTCGGCTTTGGCAGTGGAGTCGGTTAGATATATAGGGCAGATGACCAAGGAGTGGTTTGAGGATGCGGCGAAAGTGGCATCTTATGTAGTGAAGGATGCAGTGATAAAGAGTGCGGATGCAGCAGATTTGACAGTTGTGAAACAAGAAAATCATTTTGTTGATGACTTCGGTACAGCCATTCAGAAAGCATACGAGCCTATGGTTGATGAGAATGAGATTAAATTGTTTTTGAACGTGGTTCCCGTGCATGTGTAGAACAAGTAACGGTTTCCGTGTTGAATGGAAAGGTGCTTCGGGCTTTTTGGTGAGGCGTTTGCTTTGCTGGTGTCAGAGTTACCCCAAGAACTTTGGCAGGGGCAGTTTAGTCCTCGGGCTTTGGTAGCGTAGAATAGATATAATTGTTCCTTATGCATGCTTTGGTATGCTTGGGATTGCGGTGTTTGTATTCAGGCTCTTTTCTGTGGGAAAAGAGATCCGCTTACAGTAATATAGTTAGAAAGTACCCGCTTTTAAGTGGGTGGACCATCGGTAGGATGGGACGGAAAGAAGCTGTGCAGGAGAGGCGTTTGCCAATCGTGGACAGCTTCTTTTTTGTGTAATAGGAAATTGCGATGCAATTTCTTATTACATAAAAACGCTCCGCGAGGATGCGCAGACCGCGGAGATGGAGTTAATTGCTGCGCAATACCGCGGTCGCGCTAGAGTTTTG
>CADBNB010000021.1 GCA_902795895.1 uncultured Lachnospiraceae bacterium
AGCGACGGAAGCCTGCTCAAGGAAATGGAGAAAATCCAAGGAAAATATAGCTGAAATTATGGTATAAAGGAGATTCCGAGAGAACATGTATATGTATAATACCCAAATGAAAAGTAAGCCTCCACCACAGGGTGAAGGCTTACAAACAAGACATTACATCATCTTATCAATCATATCTCCAACAGCTTTTGCCATTGCTTCAGACTTAGCATCTGCATCAGCCAAAGACTCTCCAACAACACCGTAGTAGAATTTAATCTTAGGTTCTGTACCTGATGGTCTTGCGCACAACCATGCATTGTCGCTCAAATCATAGTAAAGAACGTTTGAACTTGGAAGTCCTGTTGTTGTAACTTCACCAGTTGCCAAATCTTTAATAGTATCTGCCTTATAATCTCTTGCAGATAATACTTTGTATCCGCCGATTTCTGCAGGTGTGTTTTCACGTAATGTTGACATAATGTTCTGAATCTTCTCTAATCCTGCAATACCCTCAAAACCAATTGCTTTAATACCATCTTTGTAGAAACCGTACTTCTCATACATTTCAACCATAGCATCCCACAATGTCATGTTCTTTGTCTTGTAATATGCTGCAGCTTCACAAAGTGCCATAGTAGCTACGATAGCATCTTTATCTCTTGCATGTGTTCCGATAAGACATCCGTAACTTTCCTCGAAACCGAACAAGTAAGTTCCCTTACCTGTGTTTTCAAATCCTAAAATCTGCTGTCCGATAAACTTAAATCCTGTAAGTACTTCAATCAACTTAACACCATAGTGTTTTGCAATAGCATCAGCCATGTTTGAAGTAACGATTGTCTTAATCAATGCGCCATCTTCAGGAAGTTTTCCTTCGGTAGCAAGTTTCTGTCCGATTACATAATCAGCCAATAAACATCCTGACATATTTCCTGTCAATGTGATATATTCACCAGTCTTAGAATCTTTTACATATACACCTAAACGGTCAGCATCAGGATCTGTTGCCAATACTAAATCAGCATCTTTTTCTTTTGCAAGTTTAAGTGCCAATGTAAATGCTTCAGCAGCTTCCGGATTTGGATAGCTTACTGTTGGGAACTCGCCATCTGGCAATTCCTGTTCTGGTACTACATATACATTTTCAAATCCGATTTCTTTTAAAACTCTTCTTGCAGGAATATTTCCTGTACCATGTAAAGGTGTGTAAACAATCTTCAAATCTTTCTGTGCTTCTTTGATGCTATCCCAATGAATAACCTGTTTTTTCAACTCTTCCATGTATTTGTCATCAATTGCAGCTCCGATTACTTCATAAAGACCTTTTGCTTCTGCGTCAGCTCTGCTCATAGTCTTTACTGTATCGTAATCTGTAACAGCCTTAACTTCGTCCATAATTCCACCATCGTGAGGAGGTGTAATCTGTGCACCATCTTCCCAATATACTTTGTAACCATTGTATTCCGGTGGGTTATGTGAAGCAGTAATATTGATACCTGCGATACATTTTAACTGACGAACAGCAAATGAAAGCTCTGGAGTAGGTCTTAACGACTCAAAGATATAAGCCTTAATTCCATTTGCAGCTAAACACAAAGCAGCCTCATCTGCAAATTCAGGAGACATACGACGTGAATCAAATGCAATTGCAACACCTTTTGCAGCAAAACCTTTTTTGTTGATATAATTTGCAAGTCCCTGTGTTGCTTTACGAACGGTATATACGTTCATTCTGTTTGTTCCGGCACCGATAATACCACGAAGTCCGGCAGTACCAAACTCAAGATCCTTGTAAAAACGCTCTTTAATTTCGTTTTCATCGGCTTTAATTGACTCTAATTCCTTCTTTGTGGCATCATCAAAATATGGATTTGCCAACCATGATTCGTAAATTTTCTTATATTCCATCTACATATCCTCCTGTTTATATATCTAGCTATATACATAGCCTACTTTCTTATCAAACAAAACAAAGTGGTTTGTTCAAACCCCTTTCGCAACTTAGCTTCTTAAAGTGGTTAACACTTTCCCCATCACGAAGGAGTTGCACTACTTTTTATATCTGCGCTGCTATCCACCGACAAATCTGCAAAACTATACTTTACGTCTTTGTCCAAAGTATCCACTTCCACTGTGTAACTTCGGGTAATGTACCCTTCTTTTGACAAAGTAATAGTCTTAGTTCCAGACACTTTTTCAAATGATACCGGTGCTACCCCTTTAAACACACCATCCACATAAACTTCTGCACCTTCCGGTGTCGTAATGGTTATGGTATGACTTTGCGAAGGCTCCTGTGTAGTAAACAATGTCGCCCCTGGTGTAGCTTTTGGTTTTTCAGACGTCAAAGGTGCTTCTGTAACCACTTCACCATTTGTTTTTGCCAAATCAACATATATTGTTTCATAATCATTGTTACTCTTTTGTACGCGAAGGATACCTGTATAATCTTCATAACCTTCTGCGCTGACAGTAACATTGTAATTACCATAAGGTATTGAAAGTACCGTATTTGCTCTTCGCAGGCTTCCATTGATATACAATGCTGCATTATAAGGCGTTACAACAAACTTCACCTTACCTGATTTTTGAGCAATGTTCTGATACTCACTCAAATCAAGAAAATATTCCTGATCTTTCACTACTGTAACATTTTGTATAGACTCTTCTCCGCCATTTCGAAGAACAACGGTGTGTTCTCCTTCGGAAACGCTTATTAACATATTTTGCTGAACCGTCAAGAAGATATTTTGATCTACTTCAATGCTTCCACCTACAAAGGCATCATGTCCTCCAAGGCGAATAAAGCCATGACCTCTTGTAATTTCCACGGAATAAACCTTTGAGCCTAATCCTCTAATGGAAATCTGATCTCTGGCATCCACATCCATAAGCATGGCTTCCTGATTATCATCGAAAACGCTGATACTATCATCATACTCGTAAGTTCGTCCCGTAAGAGAAATGGTATTCTCCGTGCGATCTACCTTCTCAGCATCCACAGAATCATATTTCCACGCTTTTTTCGATACTTTAAGAGCCGAAAGTTTATGTGCAGTGCCTTTAAATTCAGCATCTACTATCTCTCCGCATGAAAGCTGCGACATAGTCATGGCAACTTTATTTTTACTGTATACAGCAGTTGCTCCCGTATAAGGAAATGCCTCAACTTCTCCGGTTTCAATATTTTTTAGCGTAACCGTATTTTGTAATTCGTCAATTCCTGTCACAACTGCAACTGATGACAATTGCATCTTTTCATCATCCGCATCCATTGCAGTATTTTGACGAACACGCCGGGTATTTTGTGCACATCCTGACAAAAATACCAGCATTACCCCCAATAACAATAATAATTTCGTCGTACTTTTATTCATTTTATCAGCCCCTTATGCCTCACAAAGACATCTTTTAAATACTCCTCCTAAATACGTTTACAAGGTCCCATGTTTCATTTATGGCACCGTGTCCTCGCACACTTCCACATTATACTATAACTAACTGAAAAAGTCAAAACAAGGTCGCTATGCTTTCACATGCGACCTTGCTTATTTCTCTTTTTATTCGCGCTCATCCATCGGTACATAATGCTTATGCTTTGCAACAGCCTTATATGCCGGACGA
The DNA here is from genome assembly GCA_902795895.1 of uncultured Lachnospiraceae bacterium. Lineage (GTDB taxonomy): Bacteria > Bacillota > Clostridia > Lachnospirales > Lachnospiraceae > CAG-411. The sequence continues at coordinate 3,607 of CADBNB010000021.1, forward strand.
ATAATTTTTCCTTCATTAATCAACTCTTCAATTCGATGTGCACTCCATCCCGCAATACGGGCAATGGCAAAAATTGGTGTGTAAAGCTCTACCGGAATATCCAACATACTGTAAACAAATCCGCTGTAGAAATCCACATTTGCACTAACACCCTTGTAGATATTTCGCTCCTGGGCAATCACTTCCGGCGCAAGACGCTCTACCATGGCATAGAGATAAAATTCTTCCATGCGTCCTTTTTCTTCTGCCAAATCTCTTACAAGACCTTTGAAAATATTTGCTCTAGGATCTGAAATTGAGTACACCGCGTGTCCCATACCATAGATAAGTCCCTGCTTATCAAATGCTTTTTTGTTAAGCAAATCGCTTAAGTACTGACGCACTTCCTCTTCACTGGTCCAGTCCTTAACTTTTTCCTTCATATCTTCGAACATGCGAACAACCTTAATATTAGCTCCACCATGCTTTGGACCTTTCAAAGAACCAAGAGAGGCAGCAACCACCGAATAGGTATCTGTTCCTGAAGATGTAACTACATGTGTCGTAAAGGTCGAATTATTTCCACCGCCGTGCTCTGCATGAATAATCAGCGCCACATCCAATATCTTCGCCTCAAGTTTTGTAAATTTACTGTCCGGACGAAGCATATGTAAAATATTTTCAGCTGTGGAATACTCCTCTACCGGCTGATGGATAAACAAGCTGTTTCCACCCTGATAATGGCTATATGCCTGATATCCATACACCGCAAGCATTGGGAACAACGCAATCAACTGTAAACACTGTCTCAAAACATTTTCTACAGATGTATCATCCGCACTGTCATCATAGGAATACAAAGTAAGAACACTTCTTGCCAATGTATTCATCATATCCTGACTAGGTGCTTTTAAAATAATATCCCTTACAAAACTTGTAGGTAACACATTGCGGTAATTTGCCAATAATTCTTTAAAGGTCTTTGCCTGTTCTTTATTAGGCAATTCTCCAAATATCAGCAAATATGCCGTTTCTTCAAAACCAAAACGGTCTTCCTTAAAAAATCCCGATGTTAATTCTTCTATATCAATTCCCTGAAAATATAGTTTACCCTCACATGGTATCATATCATGATCCACAATTGTGTATGATGTAATTTCTGATACTTCAGTAAGTCCTGTAAGTACACCTTTTCCACTCACATCTCGCAAACCACGCTTTACATCGTATTTTGAATACAGCGCCTGATCAATCACGGAATTTTCCCGACAAATCTTCGCCATATCTAAAATCTCTGGTGCCATTTCTGAATAATAATCTGCCATGCAATTCTCCTTTCTTTTGACCGTTCATCAGGGAGATAAACGATTTTCGTCTCATTTTTGAACAAAACGTTCTCCATAGAACATATTTCCTTAAATCACAACATATGCCATCTATTATAACACAAAAATGTCTTCTTGTGGGCGAAATTATTATTTTATTTTTTTCTATGCCATGATATCATTATTTATAGAGAACATTTTATATACTATAAATGAGCAAATCTGAAATTTGCACAAAACGCCCCTGTCATGCTACTAATGACAGTATTGTTCCCAACGGAATGTTTTTTG
>CADBNB010000022.1 GCA_902795895.1 uncultured Lachnospiraceae bacterium
ATCAACAAGCGCTTTTCCAAATAACGCAAATATTTTGCAGTTTCTTTTTTCCCAATTGTTTGTACATACATCAAAGAATCTGTGTTAAATCGAATGTAATAGTAGAGTGGATCATCAATCACTGCAATCTTCCCCACATATCTCAAATAGTGAAGATTAAAGACAAAATCCTCGCCAAAATCCATATCCGACGAAAACCGAAGTTCTCTTAATGCCTCTCCTTTAAACAACTTATTCCAAAGCACTCCATAATGGAAGGAATACGGATTGTTCATAATATTCTTTAAGAATACTTCCTTTGAATACACTCCCGGCTCTTCATCCGCTTTTGATGCTCTTTGAAAATTCAAATTTTTCTCATAAAACCCACATAAAACCATATCTGCCTGATTGGTTTCCATCGCATTTACCAGCTTTTTTGTCATGTCAGGTTCCAAATAATCATCACTGTCCACAAACTGCACATAATCTCCTGTAGCAATTTCAAGTCCGGCATTTCTTGCCTTGGATACGCCTTCATTTTCCTTATGGATGACTTTTACACGTTCATCTTTTTTCGCATACTCTTCACAAATTTCTCCACATTTATCCGGAGATGCATCATCGATAAGAATGACCTCTAAATCTTTATATGTCTGGCTAAGTACAGAATCTACACATGTTTTAAGATACTTTTCTACCTTATAAACTGGAATAATAATTGATACTTTCATCTATACACGGTTCTTTCTTGGTGTTCCTAATAAAAATGGTTTCAAAAATGATAAATATTTTGTATCTAAAAGTTTCATAATAACAATTGGTACAATATAACACAAAGCAAATGTGATAAAAATAGCAATTGTTACCGGTAACCCAACAACTGAATACAAAATTGCTCCACAACCTGATGCAAAGAATGGTTGATGAAATAAATATATACCATAAGAATTCTTGCCAGTATAAACAAAGAAACGCTTAACAATTCCTCTCAAGCAACCAGCAATACTAATAACTCCAATCATAATTCCTATATCTGCTACATCTTTAAACACTTCCAACAGTACATCTGAAACAAAAACACCTTTACCAAAAACAACTGGTATACACCATGATTGAATTTCATCTCTATAACCGCCGTAGTTATTAATAAAAAACCATGCATACGCACAGCCGACAACTGTCCATATTCGACCAATCCATGTTTTTACTAGTTTTGAAATATCAACATAAGTTCCGAACACAAACCAAAAATAACACTTCATAAACAAATTGATGATTCCCCAATAATTAATATCCAAAAACAATATTCTTAAACAAAGAAATGCATATGAAATAACAAACAATACAACTTTATGATTATTCTTTATATATTTAGTCGTAAAATAACTAAATATATTCATCAAAAATAAAGCATATATAAACCACAAATGAATACAGTACAAATCATCACCTTGCATAGTAATCATTCCAACTAACCAATGAGTAACACTTTGCCTTCCATATCCTTCTTTCGTCAAAACACTAGCCAATCCTGGAACCATATTACCAACAGTGAAAATAAAATATACGAGCACTGCATACACTACAAAAGGAGTCATAAGTGTATGCCATTTTTTCTTAAACCACATTTGAGGTGTATACTCTATGTTCCGATTCATAAACATACCAAAAGTTCTTCCTGACAAGTAAAACATTAATGGCATATGAAAGAAATAAATCAATGAATAAATGTCATAATTGACCTTATTTGCATAGCGAATCGGTGTTGTCATTGTATGTCCCACGATAACCAATAACATACCAATTCCCTTAGCTATATCTATCCATTCAACTCTCTGTTTTTCAGACATATTCTTTCGCTCCTTTTGTAAAAACAATTATTTCTTTCTCAACTTTTTCACAGTTCTTTCAGGGAAAAAGAAAATATTCAAAATTACAGTACGTTCACAGAACCACGCTACAAACATCGTTACAGCTAGTCCAACACTCCAACCAACAGTAAATTGTATCCACTGATTTGTAATTCCTATTTTAACCATAACAATTCTCATTGCAGCAGTAACCATTGTATGCAATAAATAAATCTGAAATGAATACTTTGCCACCATAGACAAAAACTTATTCTCAATTTTAGCTTCAAATTTTTCAAAAAAGCACACCAATAAATAGGTAGTAAGCAATGGAATAAACATTTCTATAACAGTAATCATCATCGACCAATCAAAAAAATACTTACTGGCAAACGTTCCAAAACACAATACCAAGATAGGTAACACTGTCTTCGCCTTTTCCTTTTTTAAAGAAATTGAATCGTAATGTCTACCATACAACACACCTAGATAAAAAATAAACGCATACTGCGAGAAGAAATAATCATAATTTGTTTCACTTATGTAATACGAATTGATAAGTTTCCATGTAACCAAAAATGCTAGCAAAATAAATTCATTACTAATAACCAACTCTAAAACAGGTAAGAACAGAAAAATTAGAATTGTTGCAAAGATATACCAATACTGAGCCAACGGAGTCATATAAATACCTATTAAATCCTTTGGCGTGTATGTAAAGTTTACTGATGAACTAAAAGAAACATTTACAAAATAATACACTGCACTAAATACAATATATGGAACCCCTAAATTTAGTAACTTTCTTCCTTCAAATTTAAAATAGTTACCGATTGGTTTCTTCGAAAATAAATAACCGCTAGCAAACATAAATGCAGGTATTTGAAACAACCCGCAAAATTCCTTAACAACTGTTAATACCATTCCACAAGGAAGTCCCGCATTTTGCAAACCATATATTACATGAAACGTCAATACAGAAAGACATGCCACTGCCTTCAAATAATCAACCCATACTTCTCTTTTTCTTACTGCTGCATTCATAACCGTGCTCCTTTCTATCCTGCCACTTTCATCAATATTCTTAAAACTCCAGTCCATCCATGACAAACACATATCTTAAAAATGTTATCCTGCTTAGATAATCCTGTACATCTAATATACGCAGCCTTTACTTCTTCCAAACCTGCCCATTGATCCATCAATCGCTTTTTTGATTTTGAATCCATATTGTCTGCTCGCATCAGGCTTGTCATTGCAAAACGTATCTGTTTAACAAAGGACTCATCCTTCCATTGTTTTTCGTCTGTCATATTTAAATAACACTTTGCAAAATCAATAATCTGATTATGTAAATACATAGAATTTTCAAAGCGATCCTCACGAAACTGTTCTGCTAAAGAACCCGAATTCTCAATAATCTGATACTGATACCCAGCTTCATCAACCACAGACACATGTTCACATTGCTTTAAATACTCTAAATTAAAAATTAAATCCTCACCCAATGATAAATCTAATGGATATCCACTTTTAATTTTATCTCTTTTATATAATTTATTCCAAGGAGTATTCAAAAACCAATGATTATACAATTCAAAAAAATGCTCTGCTATATCAGAAACCCCCTTCAATTCCATTGGTTTTGGTGTACATTTTGTAGTTTTTCCCTGTTTAAATCTTGTATAGCCACCAATCACTAAATCTGCATTAAAACGCTCCATACAAGCAACCATATGTTTCAAATAATCTTTTGAAACATAATCATCGCAATCTACAAACTGTATATACTCTCCGGTTGCCTCTTTAATTCCTCTGTTTCTTGTAGCAGAAACTCCTTCATTTTCTTTGTCTATTACATGGATTCTTTCATCCTTTTTACTGTATTTCATGCAAATATCCATGCTTCGATCTTTTGAACCATCATTTACCAATATTAATTCCCAGTTTTTATATCTTTGATTTACAATGCTGTCTAAGCAACGTTCTAACACCTTTTCTCCATTGTAAATTGGAATAATAATACTTACTTTATTCTGCAATTGATTGTCCATTTAGAAGTTTCTCCTCCTTCTTTAGTTCTTCTTGTTTTTTACGTTCCTCTGTTCGACCTTCCCTGATTAATCCCTCAATACAAAGAAAAATCAAAAACCAATAATATGTGTTTTCAATACATGTAGAAGAAAACATAACAATAAAGAAAAATACCATTAATACAAATCCTTTTTGATTTCTTTTTCCGATGTTTATATAGGAATTTACAAATACAGCCAACCCTATAGTGGTCGTTTCTATCTGAAAACGTATAATATCACAATGTAGTCGATGCACTGCAAAATCTAATTCCATCAACAGTTTATGTGTCATTCCTAGTCCAAGAAGACACTGATCCTGATCCATAATCAAATTTATCTGATTAAACCGTCCAGTTGTAAAACTATTTAAACTTTGATCAAAAGTTGCTTCAAACCAATTTGCAAATGAATCAGAACAAATTGCAGTTATTAACATAGGTGAAAGAATTAGCGCAACTTTTGCTATATACTCAACAGCTCTGGGCACCGGTTTATTTTTCAAAAATCTTCCAAAGACAACAATAAAAGCCATCAAAAACAAATGTAACCGTTTAAATGTAAGAAAATTGAAAAATCCAGCAATAACTGCTCTCTTCTTTTTTCCTCTGCACCAAAAATAAAAGAATGCAACTCCAAAAACATCTGCCATACCAGACTCCCATGGTGAATAAGAATCCGCAAAATTAAGACTCATGAGATTCGCCAACGTAAATGACTGAATACCAAATCCTAAAATAAAATAGGCAACATATGCAAGCAATGCCGCATTCATATAGTAATCCAAATTATCACTTTGATCTAAGTTTATAATAATATAAATATACAAAGCAGGCATAATAATATAATATAAATCTTTCCACATTAAAAGATTATGTCCATTTATCGGATATACACAAATACACACGGTTGCAAAAACTACTATAACCAATCCCACCTGACGTAACAAATAGGAATCCCAAACTATTTTTTCGTTTTTATATCCAAGTGCATAATAAATAACCGGCATCAATCCAAATAAAAATGATAAAATCCAAAAACCATACTTATAATCATCATGCACATTATATGTCATATCACCCATAAACCATGAGAATACAAATAGAGCATATGTTATTTTCACAAATTTATAATCTAATTTCAGCATGCTTACTTGTACCTCCTTGCTTCCATTTATTATTTTACAGCATCATAAACCTTCTCAATAATCTCTTCATCAACTACAGGATCAAACTTTCTGGCAAATAAAAATCCTGAATTCATAAGCTCATCATAATCGCCAATTCTCCATGTATATGGTTTTCCTCTGCCCCAATCAATTTTTCTAAGGCATCCCTGTCTTCCGTTACGATATAAATTATGTTTAAAATCAGTGCTATTAACGATAGTCTGAAGAAACACTTCATCACCACTTCTTGAAAAAATAAAGTGCTTTCTAATCCACTTTTCTCTGTTTATTACCTCTAATGCCAATTCATGGGTAATACTAAACCAGTTTGCACCTTTCTGTGGAAGAAAATCCGGTTCTTTTTTATAACGATTCACATGAAGCACATCCTGTATTTTCCCAAGAATTTTATCTAAAACAAATAAAAATACTAAAAATGGATTTTTTCTATTTCTTCCATACAAATGCTGAAAGATATAATATTTTCGGATACGTTTCATATCACTTTCCCTAGGTACTGGACTATCAAAATTGAGAAATTCCTTTCCATTTTCTTTTTCAAAAAAGGCATGGATTTCATCCTGATTTTTTAACGGCAAATCTGCTCCGGATAACAAATGATAATAGTCATATCTACCGGTATTTACTGCTTCCTTTAATAGGTTTATCTCACACTGAATCCCAGAATAAGCAGCCCATTGTATTCTCTTTCTTGCAATAAAAAAAACTTTTGATTTTTTTACACTGTCCCTGATGTAATCTTCATCAATTTTTCCAGCTTTTTTATCTATATGAATAAATATATCATTACGCTCATCATCTAACAATTCCAATTCTTTCTTCAAAAAATCAAAATTGTTATGCGCCATAATCAAATACGCGTGTTTACTCATCAATTCACACCCCATTCGTCTTTCTTGTCTCTCGTTCTAGTCTCTATTCTTTTTCTGAAAACAACGCCTCTTGAAGGAAATCATAACTTGACTGTCTCACTTGGGCTTTCTTCTCATTAAATGTAGAATAATCAATCGGAGACTGCAATAACTGTTCAATTCTTCCAAGTTCCTCTTCTTTGAAAATTCGCTCTGTCAAATCAAACTGACCTAATAATGAATTTACCTTCTTCACACGACTTGGGTTTGTTAAAAATGCCGCAAAGTTTCTCTGTGTGATCAAAGAAAATACTGCACCATGGAATGTACCAGTAAACACAAACTCAGCATTGCGGAACATCTCCACCCACTGGAACGGAGATACATTTATGGTAATATCCGAATAATACTTTGCATATTCTCCTGCACCATAGATTTTCAAGCCATGTTCTTTTGCATATTTTCGAATGCGTTCATGACCTTCCTCCGGCATCTTCTCTACAAAATACATAAGAATGTATTTTTCCTTCTGCAAACGTTTTACAAATGCATCCTCATATACCGGAAAATCATATATCAAAGTCGGATCCAAAACTCTGGTTGGTTTATAACCTAAAATTGTTTCTGTTAATTTCTCTGACAAATCATCTCTGGCAGAAATGCTTGTAAAGTTTTTCATTCCTTCCTTTACATAATCAGGAATTGGATGTTCCAAATTTACGCCACCACAACTAGGTGCATAAGATAAAATACGATCTGCTTTTAATCCACATGCAAACTTAATTGGAGAAGCAGCTTTATCTTCATAATGCCACACTTCATCACTACCGATAATGATGGCATCAAGTCCCAAAGCGTTAATCTCTTCTGCATTTTTCACCCTTTTTGTGATATTTAGGTATTTCTTCTCGGCTTTACTAAAGGTAGCAGGAATTTTTATTTTTTCCATATATGCCTTAAGACTCTCTTTCTTGTAAAAGAAACGGAAACATCCTCCGATATTGATAATTTTATGTTTACGATTTACATAATTTACAATCACTACTTCTGCTTCCGGATATGTTTCAGTCAAATACTGCTGCAATGCATACGTCTGCAAAAAAGCACCGTAATTCTTTATATAATGATGGGTAATAATACCAATCTTCATTTTGTCACATCCTTTTCTTACAACCATTTCTTCTATAACCAAACTTTATATCTACTGTTTTTTATACAATGCCAATGTTCTGTCAACAATGGAATCCCAGTTAAAATTCTCTTCTACGTAGGAAATATTCTCTAACTGTTCCGTCTTATCTTCCTTTAACATAGCAGAAAGCTTTTCTTTTAAATCTTCCACATTGCCATGTTTAAAACTAGTAGCATGAGTTCCTACCAATTCTGTATTTTCAGGAATATCACTCACTAAGCATCTTCTACCATATCCCATAGCTTCCAAAAGACTGATAGGCATACCTTCCAGATCACTTGGCAATACATAAAGACAACAGTTGCTATATAATTCCTCCAATAACTCATCCTGCACAAATCCAGTCATAATTACCCTGTCATCTTTTGCAGCAAGCTTTTTTACTTCCTGCATATAATCAGATGAATGACTGGCTCCTCCTGCGATTACCAGCTTCTTGTCAGTATCAATCTCACGAAAGGCTTCCAAAAGGTAATGCACACCCTTTTCCGGCACGATTCTTGCAAGAAACAGCACGTAAGAACCTTTTGTCAAACCATATTTATCTGTAATCAAAGCTGCATCTCTTCGATTTGGCAGATGAAGACCATTTGGAATATATACAGTATCTCTTCCGTAAGTTTCCTTAAAATATCTCTGCATATTTTTTGAAAGCACAATCACTTCATCTGCTTTTTTTGCAGCCATTTTTTCCCCAAACTTTAAATATTTCGTAGCAAATCCTCCCCACTTGGAGCGTTGCCAGTCAAGTCCATGTATGGTAGCAACCGTTCTCTTTCCAAACAGTTTTGGAAGCCATATCATAGCACATGGGCCTTCTGCATGGTAATGAATCACATCATATTTTCCAAAAGTAGCGCGAATACTTGCTAAAACAGAGTAAATCATGGCGTTTAATCCCTTTTTATCCACGGTAAACACTGTCTTAATATTCACACCTTCGTATTCTTTTAATTTTTTTAATGAATATGTATCGTCAGATACATGCTTCCCCTTACGATTATAAGCTACCACCTGATGTCCTTTTTTCACCATTCTTGTAGACAATTCTTCTACCACAACCTCAACTCCACCTTCTCTGGATGGAATACGCTTATGTCCCAACATTGCGATTTTCATATGAACCTCCTGGTAACAATTTGCTCATTTTTCTTTAGAAACCAAAATACTTTATCGTTTAAAACAACATATTCTAATCTTTATTCATCAGGTCCAATTCTTTCATCAATGCCAGCTTACGATTTGCCAGCTTCATATCCTTTGAAACATTAGCTGCCTGCGCCTTATCCTTTACAAAGAATACACTTAACTGATTAAATCCTCGATGTATCCAGGCAATCCACACTAAAGAAGGATGCTTTCTGGCATACATATAGCGAAAAGATAAATCTTTATGACCTGGGAAAAAGGTTTTCTTCCACATGCGGATCTTACTGATTTTTTTATCTTCTTTTCCCTGTAATGACTGATACACGATAGAATAGGCTCTTCGATCCTCACCCTGATCTGAAGCACCGTCTTTTAATATGCCAACTTCATACATACGCGCTAACGAAATCTCCGCCACACTATCACTATATGTATCATCCAATAAAAAGTCTTTTTTCATGCCAAAATAGCGGACACATATGCTAAACAATGTACAACAGAAATTTTCATATCCTAACCTCTTCATCTTTTCCCAAAAAGACGTTTTGTTAATCTGATCACCATAGGCATTTACAAACAGAGCAATATCAATAATAGTCTTTAATGAACACCCGCTGTAAGTTATGTGTTTTATTAGATGGAACAATAAAAACACAAGATGATCTTCATGTCCCATGGTAGTGATATCAAGCCCGCTTACACTCAGCTCCACAAGACGATCCTTATTTGTCAAATCCATCTCTTTTAGCATTTCGATGCGCTTACCCTCATAGTCCTCAAATAGACAACAATGAGCCTCTATCATAAATTTTTTATTCAGCACATAAACAGGAACAACATCCTTGGAATGTTCAATATTTTTTTCAAAATGAAAATCAACCAAAATCTTTTCGAACGCTTTCAGTGACTTTGGATCCACATACATATCCATATCACAAGATTTACGAAGCATTGGCTCCGGATAAAGATCAGCAACTACAGGTCCTTTAAACAAAATCACTTGGATTCCCTGTTTTTTAGCTTCTTTTAAGATGCGGGATACCAAATCGTAAAACTGTAATTTTTCCATTCCGATACGGAATGTCTGCTCACGAAGCCATCCCATCAATCCATCATCCGGCTGTTTTTCCTTTGGTAATTCAGAAATCTTTTTATAAATAATCGTATGAACTTCTCCCATTCCGGCTACTGACAATGCTCTAAGCCAATCCATATCGTCTTCCGGTATTGGAGCAGGTTCATCATATAACACACTATGTAATAATTTTAAGATATACTCAACGTTTGAATTCATAAATCTTCCTCATTTCTAGAGACATTATTTTTTCTTTCTTCCAAACAATCTTCCAATTACCCTTAACTCTTTTTCCTTATTTCCCACATAGTAATTATCATTTTTTACATAATCGTGATATCCGTATTTATCCACTCGGTTTACAATTACCCCCAGTAAACTGGCTCCATATTTCTTGTATGTTTCAAAACACTCAATAATCTGCTTTTTATAACTTCTCTCCGGTGCCGCTACAAGAATTACCTGATCTACCAGTCCGATAACAGCATTTGAGTCTGATGCAGCACCAGCTGACGGAATATCAATAATTACAAAATCATACTGTGATTTTACTGCATCTATAAGTTTCTTCATATTGTCCGAACATAATAACTGCACCGGTGACGCTGCCGTACCTCCCGGTATGATATCCATTCGTTCCACGCTGGTTCCATAAATAATACTTTCCATGGATGTTCTTCCCGCCAAATATTCAGACAAGGTTGCTACCCCATCATTACTACCGGCATTCCACCCTTTTCTCATATCTCCATCAAGCAACAACACTGTCTTTCCTGACTGTGCAAGTCCTCTAGCCAAAAATACAGAGGATGTAGTAGAACCAACCTTTGGATCCGTACCACAAACTAAAAATACGGAATCATTTTGATGCTCTTTCTGCAAATGCATCTTTACTACAATTTTATCATAAGCAGTAGCCAGTCTTGGATTTGCTGCAAATGAAATATTTACCTGTGTTCCATTGTTC
>CADBNB010000023.1 GCA_902795895.1 uncultured Lachnospiraceae bacterium
AAACAGCTGCGAAATAACGCTCTTTTTCTTTTCCATCTTTGCTATTTCCTCCGCTTATTTTAATATCAGCAACATGACCTTTTTCCAGTCTAAGAACAACTGTTGCGCATCTTCGTATAAGATCCGGATCATGTGTAACTACAAAAACAGTCTTGTTTCCTCTAAGCGACCTTATAAGTTCAGCTACTTTCTCCATATTGTAAAAATCAAGCCCGCTTGTCGGTTCATCAAATAATATTATTTCCTTTTCCGAAAGAACTGCACTTGCCACTGCAACTCTCTGCTTCTGCCCTCCCGAAAGGCTCATAGGATGCCTGTCTGCAAATTCTTTGAGCCCAAGCTTTTCGAGAACTTCCAGCGCTATCTCTTCATTTTCATCGTCCATGCCAAGTGTCACTTCATCCATAACACTTTCACAGAAAAGCTGATGATTTACATCCTGCATAACCATATACGCGTTCTTAAGAAGCTTTCCGGATCTGTATTTTTTTCCATCGATCTCGATATATCCTTTGAAACTTTTCATAAGACCACAGACGCATTTAGAAAAAGTAGATTTTCCCGCCCCGTTATGTCCGACTATGGCAATCACTTCGCCGCGTGGAATTTCCTGTCTTTTTATATCAAGTGCATCGAAACCTCTGTAGCTGTATGAAAAATTTTCAAGAATCATATTTCCTGCATCTAAAGGACTTTCTTTTACGGGAGTCATTTCAAGATTCTCATTTACAGATCTAAGCCCATGACTTCTTAGTTCCACTTCGCTTAAGTTTCTGAACTCATCCATTGTCATGTCAAAGACTATCTTGCCTTTCTTTAAACATATGACTCTGTCGCATATGTCTTTTAGCCAATATAGTCTATGCTCGGCAACCACTATTGTCCTTCCCTCTTTTTTCCAACAATCCAATGTGTCTTTAAGATCATCGATTGCTTCAAGACTGAGATTCGATGACGGTTCGTCAAGAACGCATACTTCAGGATTAAGTGTATCTACAGAAGCACATGCTATTTTCTGCTTCTCTCCACCCGACATATCAAAAATACTTCTGTTCATCAGAGGTCTGATATTCATGGAAGATACCGTCTTATCAATTCTTGCAAGTATCTCTTTCTCGGATATCCCCATATTCTCAGGTCCAAATGCCAGCTCACTTGTGCTATCAACGCAAAAGAACTGACTTCTGGGATTCTGAAAAACAGATCCGACAATCTTCGCCGTTTCATAAAGCTCAGCCTGAGTGGTATCCGTTTCATTCACGTAAACATGTCCATTCATCCGCCCTTCATAAAAATGCGGTATAAGACCGTTTATCATCCTGACAAGCGTTGTCTTTCCGCATCCTGATTCTCCGCATAGAAGGACCACCTCGCCCTTTTTTATTTCCAAAGTGATATTCTCTACAGATGCATCATCAGAATCCGGATAATTAAAACTTACATTTTCAAACTTAATCATTTCACCACATCCACAATAAGTAATATCCACGGAATCAAACATAATGTCATCGCAACATAATCCTGCATTCGAAAACCTATCTTACAGATGTTTGTCCTTTTTACATTTCCGCCAAGCCCTCTTGTAAGCGCAGCTGCTGACAATTCTTCACCTATATTGACGCAACATGTCATAAGCGGCACCATTCTGTATTCAATGATCTTCGATGCATGCTTCCCGGCAAGGCTAATTCCACGCATCTTCATGGCACATCCTATAGACTCAGCTTCATCTATTACCGTTGGAAAAAAGCGAAACATAACAGACATAGGAATAATAAAGTTGTCACTTACGTGCATTCTTTTCATTGCGGCATTAAACTCGCTGACCGTTGTTGATTCCATAAGATAACGTCCCATCATTATGCACGGAAGAAATCTTCCCAGAATTCCGCATGAACCAAGAAGAATGTAATATAGAAATCCGCTCATGCCGTGGGTATTTGCAAATCCTAAAAGAAATGTCGTAACCCAGAACAAAAATATCCCTATGACAGCCGTTTTAAATCTCTTTGCCGTAATAAGAAGCAGGAAAGGCATCATACACAAAACCGGCACAAGTGCTTCCACTCTTTTCCCGCCTGCACCGCCAAGCGCAAAGGTTGTTATCGTGATAAGGATAAGAAGCTTTGTCCTAGGATCCATAACAAGGCCTCGATTTAGTTTTTTACGATTGTATAATTCACTTTCCATTAAACAATACCGGCTTTCTCAAAATGCTTCTTCATAAAGCTCATTCCGAGAAGTGCTCCGAGAACGCCGAAAACAAATGTACATCCCAAGATTATAGGTGCTGTCCAAGGCTGAAAAATAGTCTTGAGCACATTAACATAATCACTTCCGTAAGATGTTCTTGACGCAAAGTAACCGTCGATATCAAGATACAAAGGAAGGAAACATCCAAAGATCGTAATATTCATAATTCCATGGCTTAACATCGTCATCTTCTTGCTTGCGTAATTTCCACCCTTAGCAATAATATCCGCAACAACACCGCAAATAATTCCAAAAATAAAAGGCCAATAGCCCATTCCGGTTATCCACAAAAATGCTCCGATCAAAACAGTAATGATAGTTATCATTCCAAACTTCTTTACCTTGGTATAAAAAAGCATCATTGTTATTCCGCCGATAAGAGGACACAACACCGCGAGCGACGGCATAAGAACAGGTATAAAACCAAGCATTGAGATTGCCGTCATGAT
>CADBNB010000024.1 GCA_902795895.1 uncultured Lachnospiraceae bacterium
CATATTCGTATACACCGGAAGGAGAAACCAGAACAGATGTCATCATTGCAAGTGAACCAAATGCTGAAGATACCATATCACTCATAACATCTCCATCATAGTTCTTACATGCCCAGATGTATCCACCTTCTGATTTCATTACACGGGCAACTGCATCATCAATCAATGTATAGAAATATTCAATTCCTGCTTTTTCAAATTTGTCTGCATATTCTTTATCGTAGATTTCCTGGAAAATATCCTTGAATGTATGGTCATATTTTTTAGAAATAGTATCTTTTGTAGCAAACCATAAATCCTGATGTGTATCTAATGCATAGTTAAAGCAGCTCTTTGCAAAACTTGTGATTGAGCTGTCTAAGTTGTGCATACCCTGAATAACTCCAGGACCAGCAAAATTGTGAATCAATTCTCTAATCTCTGTTCCGTCTTCACCAGTAAATACGATTTCAGCCTTACCTGCACCAGGTGCTTTCATCTCACTACCCTTGTATACGTCTCCATATGCATGTCTTGCAATTGTAATAGGTTTCTTCCAGTTTTTCACACATGGCTCAATTCCTTTAACTACGATTGGAGCACGGAATACTGTTCCGTCAAGAATCGCACGAATTGTTCCATTTGGACTCTTCCACATTTCTTTTAATGTATATTCTTTCATTCTTGCAGCATTTGGAGTGATGGTTGCACACTTAACAGCAACTCCGTATTTCTTTGTTGCTTCAGCTGAATCGATGGTTACCTGATCATTTGTAGCATTACGATACTCCAAACCTAAATCATAATACTCTGTATTCAACTCGATAAAAGGAAGTAATAACTCATCCTTGATCATCTTCCATAAAATTCTTGTCATTTCGTCTCCATCCATCTCAACCAATGGAGTTGTCATTTTAATTTTTTCAAATGCCATTTTAATAATCCTCCTTGCACTACAGTTCATAATTGCTCTTTTGTATTCTAAATTCCAAAATCGCCTGCTGTTTTAAATAATATCAAATTTCAAAAGAATTTATATCTTTCTGATTTTCAAACAACAACAAAACTATTATAACGGAATTCCTTTAACGAAACAAGTTTTAATTCACATTTTTCTTATCCAAAACATGCCAATATATAGATTTTTCTACATCTCGACAAAAACTATGTTCCTTTATGGTTTTTGTCTTTTATAATACTCTCATCATTCAAAAGTTATTTACGCAACAATAACTTTTTTTATCGTACTAAATCGTCCATATACTTTCTTTTTGTCTTCTATCTTATATGCACGAACTTTAATATAATAGGTTTTTCCTTCTTTTAAATTAGTTAATGTAACTTTTGTACCTTTGCAATACTTTGCCGTTTTTGTAGTAAATTTTTTATTTCTTGAATAATAGACACAATATCCTTTTGCTTTACTTGCCTTTTTCCAAGAAACTACGGCATCACAAGACTTCTTTGACAAATCAACTTCATCTAGTTTCACAGTAACTGTTTCCACTTTCAAAAGTAACTGTGTTAAATCTTTTATCACATATTCTCTTGTCTTTTTACCAAAGTAGCCATCAGGCGACAACTTTCTTGCTTTTTGATATTTCTTTACAGCATTAGCATCTTTACGTTCAAATTTACCATTCACATTAATAGAATAACCAAGTTTTTTCAATGCTTTTTCTACCCATTTTACATCGTCACCCGTCATCATTTTACTTTGGTAATATATAGTTCTTGTTGGAACCGTATATTTATTTAACGGATTATACATCGGTGTAGCTGTTGGAACAACAGTTGGTACTGTGGTCGGACTCGCTGTGGGTTCTGTAATAATCACACAACTTCCTGTTTCTTCGTGTACCGTTTCAGTTGCTATTGGTTCCGGCGTTTTTCCACTTTCATTCGCTGGATCAGCTTTTGAAGTAGCCGTTGGTATTATCGTTGCACTTGCAATAGCTACTGCTTTGACAGTAGCGGTCGGTGTGACTTTTGTCGTAGGTTTTGGAGTTGCCGTCTTTTTCCCATCTGCAACAGGATCTGCCGCAACAGGGTTTGGACTTTCCACTACTACTGCCGAACCAGTAGGAACAACAGTAGGCACCATTGTTGAATTTCCTTTCAACTTTACTACTCGATACGCAGTCAATGTATTCCATGTATGTTTATAAATCTTGTCCACTGTAATACAACATCCTGCACTTTCTGTATCAAAAGCAGGATCGTCAAATAGTATTTCATCATCAACTACTTTTTTTGCAACAATATAATGGGTTCCACCTGAATAAGCACCACCCACAATGACACCTTGTGGATATTTTTCTAACAATCCCTTGATAAAATCCTGTTTCTGTTTTTTTGTGTATGAAGTAAGGCTTCCTGCCTCGGATGTTGCATCAACTCCGTAATAAGATGCAATTTTACTATGATAACAATAATTTGTCTTTCCGTTTGCCACATATACATCCACCGGATTCACATCAAATCCAAGAGATTTAAGAACCATTGCATAAGATGTTATGTAACATAAAGACGTCAATGTCTTACCATTGTATGTCCATCCTTTCTGTGAATACCAATGTGACGATTCTGTCGCGTATATTTTATTATTATCATCAAAATTTGATACCGAAAATACAATTTGAAAAATTAGCGATATACAAATTATAACTCCCAACACTTTCTCTCTTGTTTTCTTCATAATTCCACTCTCCATTTTAGTCCAATTTTAGGACATTTAACATATTACTGTTTTTATTGTAACATTTCCTATACCCCATTACAACACGAAGTTGCACAAGCTCCGATAAATCGGTATAATATTGTTACAGTTCGTCAATTCTAGAATTGAAATATTTTAACATCTGGGAGGTATTATATGAACACACAACAAAACATTTTAAATTTTATTTCAAAAGCAACTTCTCCTTTTCATGTAGTGAAAGCGGTTACCTCTAAATTAGCAGAGTGTGGCTATCTTGAGATAGATTTTCAAAAAGATTGGTCATTAGAAAAAGGAAAATCTTACTACTGTAATATTTTTGATACAACATTATTTGCTTTTACGATTCCAAATACAATAAACGAAAATAGTATGTTTCGCATCACAGCGTCTCACACAGACCATCCGTGTTTTCGTATAAAACCAAATTCTGATGTTCGCGAAAAAGGCTATCACAAAATTAATGTGGAACCCTACGGTGGTGTGATTTTAAATACCTGGCTTGATAGACCTTTATCTGTTGCTGGTAAAATCACGTTAAAATCGACAGATATTTTTCATCCAAAAACCAGAATTTTCGACCTTCAAAAACCTGTATTTACCATTCCAAATTTGGCTATTCACATGAATCGTCAGGTAAATCAAGGAATTGAATTGAACAAACAGGTTCATATGCAGCCTCTATTTGCACTTGAAAATGAGGATATTGATTTTATTGATTATATTGCAAAAGAATTGAACATTGAAGCAAATGATATTTTAGATTATGACATGTACATTTACAATTGCGAAGAAGGATGTACTTTGGGATATCAAGACTGCATGATATCAAGCCCAAGATTAGACAATCTCACTTCCGTTTTTGCTCAGGCAGAAGCATTGTGCAAAGTTTCCTCTTCCACAAATGATTTTAATTTTGCTATTTTTTACGATAACGAAGAAATCGGAAGTAAAACAAAGCAAGGTGCAGATTCTATGTTAACTACTCTTCTTTTGAAAAAGGTACTTGAGGCTTGTAATATCAATCCTGAAACTTTAAATACCATGTTATTTAACAGTATCATGATTTCTTCTGATGTTGCTCATGCCCTGCATCCAAACTATTCTGAAAAATATGATACGACAAATGTAACTCATTTTAACGAAGGAATCGTAATTAAAATCAATTACAATCAGAAGTATGCAACAGACACTGAGGCAATCGGTATCGTTCAACAGTTATGTATTGAAAATAACATTCCTTATCAGAAATTTGTCAATCGTTCCGACCAACCTGGAGGAAGTACACTTGGCAGTATTTCTTCTGCTTGGTTACCGATGCGCACCATAGATATTGGTATTCCAATTCTTGCTATGCATTCATCTAGAGAACTATGTGGCGGCAAAGATATCGAAAGTATGATAAATCTCTTTGTTGCATTTTACGGTTACACAAACTAATTATAAATTAGAGAACAACAAGTTTTGCTTGCAAAACATTGGACAATTGCATCACCATTTCTAATTACACTAAAAAAGCCAAAGCTGAAATCATCAACTCTGGCTTTTTTAATATTTTTTTCAATTGTTTTCATTAGACAACGTAGTCAAAACTCCTGCCTATTATTTTTCTTTTAAAACGAAATCTCCATTTTCGTTTCTTTCATAAACACTTCCAACTGGTGCATCCAAAATAGGAAGAATTCCCTCATCATAATTTGCAATATGATTAAGTGTAAATACTCCAATATTGTTAATATCGCTCAAATACTCATTTGTTTCATCTCCAGCCATGAATTTCCATCCAGAGTCTGGGAAGTTTGGATTAGGAAGCTGTCTTTCTGCATACTGAATTGGTGCACCTTCCATACTTACACGATCTGTAACAAAACATCCAAGCTTAGTATCTGCTAATTCCTTTTCCGGCTTAAATCCATTAAAGTAATTTTTAGGAACAAACCATGCGTATTTTGCCCAGATATCATTGTCATCTGAGAAGAATAACTGTTCAATGGCACCTAAAATAGTTTCAGCCATCTTCTTTACTTCTTCTTCATTTCCAGTATTTTCATAGATAAAATAGCATCCTCCACACACGTAACTAAGTGCGAAATCAGACCAGTCATTATATGTATGCAATGCCATGTTACTAAAATCTGCAATTATTTCCCCTGCCAAAGCTTCATCAATATAACCACACAAAAATGCTTCACGAACTAACTGTATACTCTCGGCAACATCCCAAGCAACATATCCCTTTAAACCAATGATTTCAGAGAAGTTTTCTGAAAAATCACGAAGTTGCTCATATCTTTTTCTGTTATCTTCTTTTAATTCATTGATATCGAAATTAGGCTTTCCGTTCCACTCTGACCAAAAATCAAAATACTTACGTCCACATCCGTAATGTCTAATCTTAGCCAAATACTCTACAACAGAATCCTTTGAATTCGCTCCACCTGTCTTATGTGCAACGTGCTCCTTAAGTTTATCCATATCAGGGTTATCAGTAGGCGCTAATCCTACCGGTTTTGTTTTTGATAAAATCGAATGCACTGCAGTTAAACAAATGCTGAAATCGCCTCTGTTTAACTCTTTCTTTTCACCAAACTGGGCAAATTCCAATCTTGACTGCATAACCTTTATATCTCTAACAATATCTTTCATAACATCACTCATAAATTTACTCCTCTCAACGTATACCAAAACTATACTCTATTATAACGATTTCATTGCTAGCTTGCAAGCAAAACTCAATAGAGTTTGGTTATTTTCTTTAAGGAATCTGTATATGTTTCTTTTTTGGACTTAACCTTATAATTTCCTTCATTTTTATAAATGCATTGTTGATTAATAAAATAGAGATTTTTAACATGTGCTTTTTGGTCATTCAATCCTGAAAGCACTGCAACTACTTTGGTTTCTTCATTCCCATCACCAATTCCGCAATACGCTTCGATTTCATCATTAAATATTGATTTACAGGAGTATCCAGTGTTTGTATAAGTTACTATACTCTTTTTTAGTTCCGGCACCAACTGCATTTCTTTATAATATTGAAATCCATAATCTAAAACTTTTGAGGTATCTTCCCATTTCAATGTTTTGTTAGGTGGCCATCCTGCCCCCAAAACGACACTTATTAAAGTTTTTTCTTTTCTTTGGGCAGCACCAACAAAGCAGTAACCTGCTTTTGAAGTAAATCCGGTCTTTATTCCAAAAGCACCGGAATACATATTTAAAAATCCATCCTTGTTTGTAACGGTAATTTGCCTATTTTTTTGACAATTCTGAAACGAATACTGCTTAGAATTTATGATTTCTAAAAAATCTACATTTCCAATAGCATATTGAGCTATTTTAGCCAATTCCACTGCCGTAGTGTAATGATTGTCATCATCCAACCCATTTGGCGTAACAAAATTCGTTTTACAACAACCAATTTCTTTTGCCTTGTTATTCATCATTTTGGCAAAATTCTCTACCGAACCGCCTAAATGTTCAGCAATCATTACGGCAACATCATTATAACTTTCTAACATTAGCGCATATAAAAGGTCTTTTAGATAATATTCTTCACCTTCTTTGACATTCATTCTGACTTTAGGTTGATGGCTCGCAAGTTTTGAGGCAATAACCTTGTCTTCTAAACCTCCTTCTTCCAAAGCAAGCATGCATGTCATGATTTTTGTAGTACTTGCCATAGGTAGCTTATTATTTCCGTTTTTTTCGTATAAAATACGCCCGTTCATAGCATCCATTAGTGCTGCTGACCGGGCGTATAACTGTAATTCTTTATTCTTTGATCTGTATTTATTGTTGTTTTCAAAAACAACAATTGCTCTTTCGTAAGAAGAACCATTTAATCGGTGTTTGAAATAATTTTCGTTATCTATTATTTGTATCAAACCCAAACAATCACCAAAAGACAATACCCATGAAATAGCTATAAGCATTACCATACACTTCTTAGATTTCAATTCTAACTCCATAAATATAATTGCTATATTATATTGAAATCATAACCAAACTATGCCAAAATGATATAAATCATAGATATGTTTTTGATTATCTTGTGAAGCTTGTTTTACTCATAAAGTCCATAAGATAAATAATATTATAATCAAAGTATCATCTAAACATTTTGCTTATTCACTCTTCTTAGTATCTTTATCTTTGTTCTTCTTTTCTTCACTTTCTTCTTTTTGATTTTTTAATTTCTTCTCTTTCACTTCCTCTTTGGTTGTATCAACATTTTTATCTGTTGCCAGCTTATCACTAAAAATAATATAATAATATATTCCTGGCTTCGTAAACATACCATCTTTTGTATTTACCAGATATTCTACAATTTGCACCTGCTTTTCTGATAAATCAGAACTGTATTTAATCTCATGAATATCAACTGCAGAAAGACATTGTTTATTTAGCAATGCATCTACATATTCGATTTTTGTATCTTTGTTCTGTGATTCAATATCCTTAATGACTGATTTATACTTTTTTTCTAATGTCTTATCAAGCTTAGCATTTCCTGATGGAATCCTCACCTCAGAACTAAGCATGGTACTTCGTAATAAAATAGTCCTTTTCCCACATTCAACGCCATTAAAACGAACCATATATTTAAAAAACAATCCAAAGGTAATCAACGAAATCAGTGTACATAAAATTCCTGTAATTTTTAAAGATTTATGAATCGTTTTCTTTTTATACTTACGTCTTCTGTTATCAATAGCAATAATCACACCGGTAACAAACAAAAATACAAGACCAATTATCAATAATACAAATATTGTCATTTTGATTTACACTCCTTACTCCTGCGCCTCTTCTTCCAATCGTTCCTGATCTTTTTGTTTACGCTTTTGTCTTTGCATAGCTTCTGTTTGTTCCTGATTTTCCTGATTTTGTTCATCTGCTTTATTTTGAGCTTCCAATGCTTTGATTCTGGCTTTTTCCGAATTGTATGTTTTTAACATTTCATCATATTCAGGATAATCCGTACAATCTGACAAACACTCTGAAGCTAATTCTAACAAACTGTAAGTATAATCGGTTACAACATCTGTCACTTCTCTCAAGGCTGCTATCGCATTATTAAATCTAACGATCTTATTTTGTTTTTCTCTTTC
This sequence comes from uncultured Lachnospiraceae bacterium, assembly GCA_902795895.1. Taxonomy (GTDB): domain Bacteria; phylum Bacillota; class Clostridia; order Lachnospirales; family Lachnospiraceae; genus CAG-411. The sequence continues at coordinate 7,813 of CADBNB010000024.1, forward strand.
TTTTGCAAGCTTTTCTGCTTCTTTTGCTGCTTTTGCCTTTTCTGCCTGTTCTTTTCTCGCCTGTTCAATTTCATAAGCTGCCATATATGTTTTCCATTTTTCCAATTCTTTTGAAAGATCAGAATATCTGTCTGCAGCTCTGGTACTATAATTCACGCGAGTATCTGCATCATTGATTGCTGCAATTGCAACCTGTAACGTCTGATATTTAGATTCAACCAAGTAGCAATCTTCAACCTTTAATATTTCAAACTGCTCATATTCCAAAAGTAGTTTCTCTGCTTTTTTAATAGCAGCTTTTTCTTCTTCCTCCTGGTCAAGTAATGAACGCTTACCTTCTGCCAACTGTGAAAAATAATCTTTCTTATTAGTCTTTGAAGTGGTAGGTTTTCCCATAGAATCTATATATTTTTTCTTTACCGTATCCGGTTTTTCAAAAGATTGTTTTTCTAATCCTTCATGAATCGTATTCATATAAGACTGCCAGATTTTACCTGCATAAGTTGCTCCATACATACCCGGAATAGATTTGTTGTCATCTCTACCAACCCATACGGATGTGGTATATCTCGTAGTATATCCACAAAACCATCCATCTTTACTATCATTTGTAGTACCAGTCTTACCTGCTGAGATTTGTCCATTTAATGCACAACCTTTACCTGTACCATAACTTAATTCCATCGTACCTCTAAGACAACTTGTCATCAACCAAGCTGTATCTTTTGTAAATACCTGATGGGATGTTTTTGTATCAGCAAAAATTAAACCTTCACCCTGCTGTTTAATATTTCTGATACACGTTCTTTCGATGTAATTACCACCGACCGCCAATGTACTGTATCCTTTAGCCATATCCACCACCCTCACTCCATTTGTGAAGCCTCCGATGGATAACACAAGATTGTTGTTATCTACATAACTCAAAGAATTAAATCTCATACTCTCTAAATAGCTCATACCGGTTTTTATGCCAATACCCTGCAATGTCTGATAGGCTATTGTGTTGATTGATCTGGCAATCGCATCTCTCATACTGATATTTCCACGATAAGAACCACTTGAGTTTTTTGGACCATTTTTAATTGCATGGTCATTCATTACTTTCGAAGGATAGTACTCACCTGTATCAAATGCAGGAGCATAGTCTAGTAATGGTTTAATCGTACTTCCTGGCTGTCGTTTCGCTAAATATGCTCTATTATACTGATCATTTTTTGAACGTCCACCTACTATGGCAGTAATATAACCAGTTTCATTGTCAACACAAACAGCGGCCCCTTGTACAGCATATCTTCCATCTGCCTGTTTTTCTGAGAAACCACTTAAAACTGAAGAAACCGATTTTTGTAGTTGTTTCTGTTGTTTATTATTCAGTGATGTATAAATATCAAATCCACCACTTCTTACATATTCAGACATCTCGCTATATGCTTCTGAATATCGTTCTTTATAATCATAATAATCATCTTTGTCTTTAAATACATATTGGAATTGAAAACCATCTTTTTCCATCAATGTAATAACGGCACAATATATGGCATAACTCACCTGATAAGTTTCATTTACTGTTTCTGTTCTTTTCTCAACAACCAATAACTTATCTGCCTTTGCCTCGTCATATTCCGACTGGGATATTACTCCATTTTTCAGCATTTTAAACAATACGTTATTTCGCTTTTCTATTGCTAAATCATAGTTTGCAACAGGATTATATTTACTTGGACTATTTGACATTCCAACAATCATGGCTGCCTCTGATATATTCACGTCAGCAGCGGATTTGCCGAAATAATACTGACATGCAGCTTCCACTCCATAACATTGATTTCCATAGAAATTTGAATTTACGTAAAATTCCATAATCTGAGCTTTTGTAAACTTCTTTTCCATATCAATGGCAAGCAAAATTTCAGCACACTTACGGACATATGTCTGCTCTGATGTTAACAGTGTATTTTTAACAACCTGCTGTGTAATAGTACTACCACCCTGTGTGATGTTACCACTATTTTTCACTAATGCATTTGCAGCTCTTAGAATCGCAGTTGGATCCACACCGATATGCTCTTTAAAATTTTTATCTTCTACAGCAATATAACCTTCCTGAATATATCTTGAAACACCGTTGATTTCCACATAATCATAGTCTGCTGAAGTAATCTCTGCCAACAGTTTATTTTTATCATCATATATTCTGGTATTATTCAAGTTTGAAAATGTTTCATTTGACAAATTGGCAATACGATCATATTCGGTCTGACGAATACTTGTATATAACTCATGATAACGTCCAAACAATACAGTTCCGCCAATGATAGAGGCAATAATAAGTACTGCGAAAAAAAAGACAATAAATTTACAGGTGCGAAATAGTCCGGTAAACATGCAACGTATCACATTCCATGTTACTGATACAAATACATCAAACCCTTTTTCAATATGTTGAACAACAATTGGTTTCTGTTTGACATCATCCGTGCTTGGAATTTCTTCTTGAGAAGCAGATTTTTCCTCCAATGCGATATTTTCTGCGTTTTCTTCAGCAATGATGTCTTCCTCACCATTCTCCTGATATCTATCAACATATGGTTGCTCAGATATATTATCGTTTCTCAACATTTCATTCGAGAACATTTCTGTTTCTGTATTTTCAGCGCTTGTTTCATTCTGTTCATATCCACTCGTGATATTACTATCCGTCGATGGAACCTCCTGACCAAAACTACTCTCATACTTTTTTTCAAACAGGAATGAATTATTTGCCACATTATCATCGTTTGTTTCAAAATAATTTCCCTGTTTTTTTCCTTCTTCAATAGAATCTGAAATCTTCAAAGCTTCTCTAACAGCATCTGGAACGTCTTTAAATTGTTCAAAATCCGCAAAGCTTGTATCCTTCTCAACATACTCATCATTTCTTAAATCATAATAATTCCCATCTGAATTATTATCGATTCTATCATTATTTTTTTCCTCGTTAGCCACTAAACTCCATCTCCCACTTATCTCAATCACTAATAATCAGTCACA
>CADBNB010000025.1 GCA_902795895.1 uncultured Lachnospiraceae bacterium
ATGTATTTGTCAGCGACGAATTATTTGAGTATATCGTATCTATTGTTGAGGCAACCAGAACTTCGGATTATTGTACCATGGGTGCATCCCCAAGAGCTTCCATCGGACTTTTGAAAATGACGAAAGCTATGGCAGTTCTTGAAGGTCGGGATTTTGCCACGGCAGGTGATGTGAAAGAGGTGGCGAAGGATGTTTTGGGACATCGTGTGAAACTGAGTACAAGAGCCAGAGCGGAAGGAATTTCCACTAAGGAAGTGATAGAACTTATTGTTAGAAAAGTTCCGGTCCCTAAAATGTAAAAGAAGTGAATTGTTATATAGCGGGCATTAATTTTATGAAAATTAAATGTAACTAAATGTGAAAATGTGCGCTAAGGAGGATATTATTATAAATTGGGGGGAACAAAAGACGTATGACAAACAATAAATTAAACATAAAGCCATTTGCTTTCGTAATGAACAACTTAATATTATTGTTTTTGATTGTAATGTTTACATTTTTTCGGTCTTATTTATGTCTTTGTATGTTGCTTCTATGGGTGTTGGCAGAACTATTATCTGTTGTTGTGTTGAAAAAAGTTGTCAGTTTTGCTGAGTTTCAAATATCTATGGATCCGGGCGTGATTGGAAGAAATGAAGCTGTCTGTGTAAAGTTGATTGTTAAAAATAAGTGGTTTCTTGGGCTGTTAGACTGTCGATGGCATTTACGAATTGGAAACCGAATGACAGAAGCCAGAGAACATCTGACAGTGGAAGTACCGGTGCCTTTTAAGGGAGAATTTGTAATGCAATTACCTTTAAAGTGCGAGGATTTAGGGGAAATGTATGTGGAAGTACACAGAATTGTATTTCAAGATTTTCTTGGCATGTGTAAAATTCCTGTTAAACAAGAGTTATCCTGCTATTGCACCGTTTTGCCACAAATTGAGTCAGCAAGAGAAGGTGAAAATTTTTATATTCCTAACGGAAGTGAAGTTCATCAACCCAGAGAATTTAAAGGAAACGAAAGCAATTACTCGGGACAGGTTCGTCAATATAAAGAGGGGGATCTACTTCGGGATATTCACTGGAAATTAACTGCAAAGCAACAGGAACTTATGGTGAAGGAACGTACGTCAACTGCCGGTGAAGAAATTGGAATCTTACAACAGTTTTCAGAAGACAAAATACAAAATGAATCATTTGTAACCAGTGGCTTTTCCATGGTGCATACGCTTTTACAAAAGAATCTTCCGGTTAGACTTTTGGCATGGAATCGTAAGCTTGAAAAAATGGAAGAGTATGAATGTAATAATGTTTTACAAGTGGAAGAAGTATATGGACAATTGTTTCATTTGCCTGCAAAACAGCGTATATGTGAAAAACATGAAATAGAGCTGATGAAAGAGAGCATGGATGGTCTTTTTGTTTTAGATGGAAGGTAAAAGTGGGGATTTTGGTATGGGAAAATCGAAAAACAAAGTTGAAGAAATAACACTGGCAGAAGGAATAAAAATAGAATCCCAGTATGCAAGACAGATAGAAAGCAGATTTATTACCTTGATTTTAAAAGGGTGTATCGTCTGGATGATAGTGTTTGGCGTGCTGGGCGGCGTGCTTTCGGCTTTTGATATTAATTATTCCGTTGTTGTTTTTGCCATTGTGTTGTTTCTTGCAAGTATGTATTGTGTAGTGCTTTATCATAATTATATATGGGAAAATGTTGGATACGTTTTGCTACTCATTCTGATGGCAATTGTGGGAATTTGGTTAAGGTCGTATATCAATAATGGATTTAATGGATTTATGAATCAATATTCACAGGTGGCTTCCAGTTATTTTGAATTAAAGGTAAAAAAAACGTATGGTAATGAAAATATGCAGAATTCTCTTTCTTTTACCATTGCGGCAAGTTATATTGGGTGTGTATCGATTTTGATTACTAATATTTTGGTATCCAGAAAGATGCGTTATATATCAGTGGGTATAATAGGAATGGGATTTCTTAGTTTGCCATTGTATTTGGAAAAAGAACCAGCGCTTGTTTACTGGATTTGTTTTTTTGCCGGAATGCTTGTCATGGTTATGTTAAAAAGAAGTGGACATTTTGCACTTAGTAGAAACAATAATGCATATCAATATAATCGTAGAAGTAAAAAATTAACGTATCGTTATGCGGGAAAAATCGTAGCCAAAACTATGATGATGGTATTTGTATTGTGTACAGTTTCGTTAATAGTCTTGTATTTACTTTTGCCAAAAAGTTTATATAAAGAATTTGTGAAAAATAATGCATTAAAAGAATATACAAAGACAGATGTGGCTGCAGTATATAACCAAGGGTTATGGGCTTTATTTAATGAATATAATGCTCAGGGAGGCTTATCTAGTGGAAGATTAGGCGGAATATCTTCATTGATATTTGATTATGAGACAGATTTTAAAATAATTTATGTGCCATATACTTATCAGCGGGTTTATTTAAAGTCATTTCAATCTGTGGAATATGTATATTTGGGAAATTACTGGGAAGGACTTAAAATACCGGTGGCATCAGGAAATATAACAGAAAGCGAATTGGAGAAATATCAGGATGTAAAAGAAGTAAAAGAAGCATTTTCGGAAATCTCAGAAGATTCATTAAAGATAGTTGAAGATTCTATGAACAAAGATACCTATTCGGGGTTAAAAAAGAATTACGAAAATGGAAATCCAAAGGCTGCCTGGGGAAAAATGAAGTTACAGAACGAAACATTAACAAGTGGAAATTTTAAAACCTATTATAGCAAAGACGGTCAAAACTTGGAATTAGGAAAAAATGCGGAAATTGAATTCTACCCAATGGTAAAAAGTGAGGAACAAGTGGAAGTCAGTCCTCTTAAGAGTGATGTTTGGACAAAAGTTCCGGATGAAAATATAGAGTGTATTGCAAAAATGTGCGATAAACTGCATCTTACAAGGGATATGAAACATGAGGAAATTATAGCAAAAATGCAGCAATATTTTCAAGAAGAAATCACGTATACTTACCGACCGGGGAAAACACCAAGAGGAGAGGATTTCGTTAATTATTTTCTGGAAAAGCAAAAAAAAGGTTTTTGCGCCCATTTTGCAAGCGCTTCAACACTGATTCTAAGATACTTGGGAATACCGGCTCGTTATGTGGAAGGTTATGCGATTGATTCCACGGAAGTGGCAGAAGATGCGGAGATTTTGAGTTCATTAGATACGAAAGAGTATTATTCAGGAAAGAATTTGATAGGAGAAAGCAAAGTGGTATCTTATGACGTTTCTGATGGAAATGCACATGCCTGGGTGGAAGTCTACGAGGATGACAAAGGTTGGATTCCGGTAGAATTTACCCCAAGTTCAGATGAAGAGGCAAATGACTCTATATTTGCCATGTTTCGAAAATTGTTCCGGTCAGATAGTTCAACGAGAAAAGCATCGGGACAGACAACAAATGACACAGATTTTTCTATGGATTCCTTTGCAAATATTTTACGTTTGATTTGTGTATTGGTAGTAATTGTTGTGTTGTTGATTGGATTTTTGATTTATACGATAAATAATCATCGGAAAAGAAAATTATCAAGAAACGATAAACTAATGCTGTCATTTCAGAAATATTTAGAAAAAAGCACAAAGGAATATGAACACCAATGGAGTATAGAGGAAGCATTGGAGTGGCTTAAAATAAATATGGAATGGACAGAACAGATGTGTAAAGATGCAGGAAAAATACTTAATCAGGCGGCATATTCGAAGAAAGAAATTACTGAGGCTGAGGAAGAATTGCTTGTAAAGAATTACTTCCAAAGAAGAAAAAAATGTGGTAGACTGTAGTTTGTTGTAGAAAAGACAGAAACTTTTGGGATTTGTTTGCCCTGAGATTATGAACGGAGGAACGAAATGGAAGAAATGTTAAGAGTAGGCGTGTTTGCCAATACTCACGGTGTGCGTGGAGAAATCAAAGTATTTCCTACAACTGATGATGTGACTAGATTTAAAAAATTGAAAAAAATATATTTAGATAAAGGAACTGAAAAAATGGAGCTTGAGATTGCCAGCGTAAAGTATTTTAAAAACATGGTAATTTTAAAATTCAAAGGTATTGATAATATTAATGACATAGAAAAATATAAAGGAAAAGATTTACTCATTGAGAGAAAACAGGCGGTAAAACTTGAGGAAGATGAGTATTTTATCTGCGATATCATTGGTGCCAGTGTAGTGACCGAAGAGGGAGACAACATCGGAACCCTTACGGAAGTTCTTAAAACCGGAGCAAATGACGTGTATGTTGTGGAAAAGAAAGATGGAGGCGAAGTGTTGATTCCAGTTATTGACGATTGTGTCCTTGATTTGGATTTTGATGAAAAAATAGTAACTGTTCGCTTAATGGCAGGCATGATGGATTAAATATTTGGAACGTATTTTGAGGTTCTTTTTGAAAGGATATATTTATATTTTTGGAAGGTATCTTAGAACATTAAGTTAGAACGGAGGAAAAGCATGCATTATCATGTATTGACATTGTTTCCTGAAATGATAGAACAGGCAATGAGTCACAGCATAACAGGCAGAGCGCAGAAAAATGAACAGATTGTTTTAGAAACCACAAACATTCGGGATTTTTCACAGAATAAATTTATGAAAGTGGATGACTATCCATATGGCGGTGGTGCGGGAATGGTAATGGAAGCAGAGCCGGTGTATTTATCCTATGAAAAAGTAGTAAAGGAAGTCATGGCAGCAGGGCGGAAAAAACCGAAAGTACTGTTTATGTCGCCACAGGGAAAGACATTTCATCAGGAAATGGCAATCGAACTTGCCAAAGAGGAAGATTTGGTATTTTTATGTGGACATTATGAAGGAATTGACGAAAGAGTGTTAGAAGAAATCGTGGATGAACAGATTTCCATCGGTGATTATGTGTTGACCGGAGGCGAAATTGCGGCGGTTGTTATGATGGATGCCATATCAAGACTTGTTCCGGGAGTTCTTCACAATGATGTTTCTGCAATTACAGATACCTTTACGGACAATCTGTTAGAGTATCCGCAGTACACAAGACCTGTGGAATGGAGGGGAAAAAGAGTGCCGGATGTGCTTATGTCCGGGCATCACGCCAATATTGAAAAGTGGAGAAGAGAACAATCCTTGCTTCGGACCAAGAACCAAAGACCGGATTTGTTTGAAAAAGTAGAATTTACAAAAGATGATATGAAAATTATGAAAAAAAATCTTGCTTTTCAAGATGAAATATGATAAAGTTTTAATGTTGTGATTATAAAAGATGGTCCGCTGTTACAGAAAGTATTAAGAACATCTCAATATTAAAGGAGGTTCACACGATGAGCGATATTATTAAGAGCATTGAAGATGCACAGTTAAAGAGTGAAGTAGCAGACTTTAACGTAGGAGATACAGTTAAGGTTTACGCTAAGGTAAAGGAAGGAAACCGTGAAAGAACACAGGTTTTCGAAGGAACTGTTTTAAAGAGACAGAACGGTGGAATTAAGGAGACTTTCACAGTTAGAAAGAACTCAAATGGTGTAGGTGTTGAAAAGACATGGCCATTACATTCACCAATCGTAGAGAAGATTGAAGTAGTTAGACGTGGTAAAGTAAGAAGAGCTAAGTTATTCTACTTACGTGACCGTGTTGGTAAGGCTGCTAAGGTTAAAGAATTAGTTAAATAATCGTTGCGAAAGATTAGTAGGTCGTAACAAATAATCTATGATTATGATGAAAGGTGTTGCTTAGGCAGCACCTTTTCTTTACAAATAACGAAGCATAGAGTACAATGAAAATGGTATGTTTAGTTTAGCAGAGATATGGAGTAATGTATGGAATTTGGATTTAGAGATGAAAAAGAAGGCACATTTCATAAAATTATAAGAGAATGGCCTATTTTACTGATAGAGATTGTAGTTGCGATTGTACTTGGATTTTTGTTGGTTACGTTTGGGTTTGAAAAAACTACCGTATCCGGAAATTCTATGGATCCGATATTGTCTGATGGAGACGTAATCATTGCAAGTAAGGTAGCGTATGTTGGTTTTAAACCAAAGAGAAATGATGTAGTAGTGTTTCGGCAGGAAGGAAAGGAACATAGTTATAACAGTGTAAAACGAATCATTGGTCTTCCAGGGGAAAAAATTCAGATTATAGACGGAAAGGTTTATATTGACGGTAATCCGTATAAAGAGGTAAATAAAGTGGAACCTATGATTTCCGGCGGTATTGCAGAAGATGAAATCACTCTTGGAGAAGGAGAATATTTTGTTCTTGGTGATAACCGAAATCAAAGTGAAGATAGTAGATATTCCAGCGTTGGGATGATATCAAGAAGTGAGATTATAGGAAAAGCATGGATAAGAGTAAAGCCATCCTTTGGATTTGTAAGATGGCTTGGTGCAGACAAGGTAGAAAAGAAGAGTATTAACTCTGATGAAAAAGAGGAAGAATAATGTTGCAATTTTTTCGTGGAATGATACATGTTTAAGTTGCAATTGTTAGAAGAACAACAGCGAGATAGGAAGGTAGTAGTAATATGCATTTTCAGTGGTATCCGGGACATATGACAAAAGCAAAGAGAATGATGCAGGAAAATATCAAGCTTATAGATGTAGTGATTGAGCTTGTAGATGCAAGAATTCCTTTGAGTAGTAAAAATCCAGATATAGATGAGTTGGCACAAAATAAATCAAGAGTTATTCTTTTAAATAAAAATGATTTAGCGCACAAGGAAAGAACCGAAGAATGGAAAGCTTATTTTGAAGCTAAGGGATATTTTGTAGCCATGGTAAATTCAAAAAATGGAAATGGTGTAAAAGCGGTTCAAAATATTGTGATGGAAGCCTGCAAAGAAAAGATTGAACGAAATAAAAAAAGAGGAATTATCAACCGTCCAATCCGTGCCATGATTGTAGGTATACCAAATGTAGGAAAGTCTACATTTATCAATAGTTTTGCAGGAAAAGCCTGCGCAAAAACAGGAAATAAGCCGGGAGTTACTAAGGGAAAACAGTGGATAAAGTTAAACAAAAATGTGGAACTATTAGATACGCCGGGAATTTTATGGCCTAAGTTTGAGGACCAGACCGTAGGACTTCGTCTGGCACTTATTGGTTCCATAAAAGATGAGATTTTAAATATTTCCGATTTGGCAATAGAGCTTATCAAGTTTTTACAGGAAGAGTATCCGCAAGTTTTGGCAGATAGATATCAGGTTGGGGAAATTGAGGAACCACTTGCAGTTTTAGAGCATATTGCAGATGTAAGATCATGTAGAAAAACAGGAAATGAACTGGATTTGGATAAGGCATCCAATATTTTGTTAGACGATTTTAGAAGTGGAAAATTAGGAAAAATTACACTGGAAAAAGCAGAATAAATCTACATGTCAGCTTGCTGACACCACAATAATAGTGTTTGATAGGAAAATATGTTGGGGGTTGACGAGTACTATTTTCGTTGACAGCGTTGAAATACTTGGATTAGTACGTAAGAGGGGTGTGACAGTATGTATGATGAAAAAAAAATAGAAGACAGCTTAAAAGCATGCAAAGAGGCAAAGACTATATATGCTTCCGATTTTTTTAAAAATCCTAGAAATGTGTTTGATTTGGATACTTTTTTGCCTGCTGCCCAGGAAGAAGAATTACATCCTACTCGCTCCGTTGCAAAAGATCCGGAGTTTGATAGAAAATTAGACGAAGCCATTGCTTTTGGTATGCGTATTCGTAAAGAAAAAGGATTACCTGTGCATGACTTTTCAGATAAGGTGGATTTGAAAAAGCCTGATTTTGAAAAGAATGAATTTTTAGAACCGGAAAGAAAACTGTCTGAAGCAGAAGAACAAAGCATTTCACAGGATAAAAACAAGAGACCTTCTTTTATTGAATTAAGACAAGGCGAGTTAAAGCCACAAGAGAAAAAGGTTGAAAAAGAGAATGTTTCACCGGAAATAGTTTCTGAAACAGAGGAAGAATCGGTGTCAGAGCGAAGCTTTTTCAAGAGCTTTTGTATTCGGTTTGTGGAATTGGTGATTTGTGTTGCCATTGCGTATGGTCTGGCTATTTTATTTAATCAGTATATTGGTACCCATACGGTTGTGGATGGGACATCTATGGAGAGTACATTGTATGATGGAGATGTTTTAGCAGTAGATAAAATTTCATATAAATTTAACGAGCCGAAAATGTACGATATCATTGTATTTCCGTATGATGAAAACACATATTACATCAAGCGTATTATCGGACTTCCGGGACAGACCATAGAAATTCGGGATGGAGAAATCTTTATTGATGATGCCCTTTTTGATGAGGGTGATTTTGTAGAGACTATGGAGGCTCCAGACAATTATTACGGCCCGGTGACATTAGGTGCAGATGAGTATTTTGTTTTGGGAGACAATCGAAATCATAGTGTAGACAGTCGATATGAACAGGTTGGACTAGTAAAAAGAGATGAAATTGTTGGACGGGCATTTCTTAGAATGTACCCTTTTAAAAAGTTTGGATTTTTGAATTAAAGGGCAGATTAACCAGAGGAGAGAAGGAAAATGGCAGAAACAATAGCGGCAATCAAAAAGAAGTTTGAAACAGCAGAGCTTGTACAAAGACAAGCTCTTTTTGAAGTGTATGAACAAGACGAACGTCAGGGCGTTCAAAGTATCATAAAAAAATATAAAAAAATTCAGGAAAACTATGAACAGGAAATTGAACGAACTGAAAAAATGAAAGAATTTGAGTATAAATATAGTGACTATTCTTACATTTGTGGGATTGATGAGGTAGGAAGAGGCCCTCTTGCAGGACCTGTAGTTGCCTGTGCGGTAATCCTTCCGAAAGATGAAACTATTTTGTACTTAAACGATTCCAAACAGCTATCGGCAGCAAAAAGAGAAGAACTCTACAAGGTTATCATGGAAAAAGCCGTAGGTGTGGGGATTGGAGTAGTATCTCCGGAAACTATCGATGAAATCAATATTTTACAGGCAACCTATGAAGCTATGAGAATTGCTATCAGTAAATTGCCGGTAAAACCCGATTTATTATTAAATGACGCAGTGACTATTCCTGGGGTAGATATCAAACAGGTGGGAATCGTAAAAGGAGATGCTAGAAGTGTTTCCATTGCGGCAGCCAGTATTGTTGCGAAAGTCACAAGAGATCAGATGATGGTGGAATACGATAAAATATATCCGGAATATCATTTTGCAAGTAACAAAGGATACGGTTCCAAAGTTCATACGGATGCATTGAAAGAAATCGGACCTTGTCCAATTCATAGAAGAACGTTTATTAAAAATTTCGGGGTGAGTGTATGACAGAGGAAGAAAGAAGAAAATTAGAAGCCATAGCGTTGGCGTACAATAAAGGGGATGAAGCTCCTAAAGTAGTTGCAACCGGAAAGGGATATGTGGCGGAAAATATTATACAGAAAGCGTTGGAAGCAGATGTTCCTATTCATCAGGATGAAAAGGTGGCAAATGCATTGGCAGATGTGGAGATAGGAAGCTATATCCCACAGGAATTGTATGAAGTTGTGGCGGAAATCCTTATGTTTGTGGGAGATATGGAAAAAATCAGAGAAAAGATTAAATGAGTTTTTTGTGTTTCAGTAATGAAGCAAGAAAAACGGTATTGTGTGCGGCTGAAACTAGCATAAAAGAAGGAAAGTTGCGTCATGCTTTGAAATCAAAATAAAAGTAAAATAGGTATAAAAGTTTAAGTATGGAGTAATTTGAAAGAGAAAAAATGAAAGAAGTGGATGAATGAAAAAAGAGAGTAATCGAAAGCTGGGATTTGAAAAAGAAAAACTGGCAGGGGAATATCTTAGGAACATGGGATATAAAATTTTGGCTTATAATTTTTATTCCAGATATGGGGAGATTGACATTGTTGCAAAGGATGGTGCGTATCTGACCTTTGTTGAGGTAAAATACCGCAGTAGCGACAAAAACGGTTTGCCGGAAGAGTCCATTAGCAGAAGGAAGATAAATCGATTGGTTAAGACTGCACAGTTCTTTTTGTTGAAACACGGATATCCGGAAGAAACTGCCTGTCGCTTTGATGCTGTGGTAATTCTTGGCAAGGAATGTCGTGTGATACAAGATGCATTTGAGGTTTTCTGAAAGCAGAAAGCGATAAAAGGAAAAACAGAGTGCAAAAAGGTGTACGTTTGGCAGTTGGATAAAACACAATGAGTAATATGTGGAAATGAGAGGAAATGTATGAAAGAAATCATTTGGACCTTTGAAAATAAAAAAAGCAAAATCAGATATAATCATGGAGAAGAACAGGCGAAACTATGCGAAAATGAAGGAGTTCCATTTTTTACCTTTCCAAGTCTTTTAGAGACTCAAATTGTAAAGCATGGTTTTTCTACAAAACTTGGTGGAGTCAGCAAAGGGGAATGGGAAAGTATGAATCTTAGCTATTCCAGAGGTGACAATCCTGAGTGTGTGGATGAAAACTATAGAAGAATATGCAAGGCTTTACAGCTAAAGACTGAAAATGTAGTACTGTCAGACCAGGTGCATGATACGGTTGTGATGCGTGTTGGAAAAAAAGAGTGCCAGGGAGCGTCTCTTAGAGAAAAAATGTTGCAGGGGATTGATGGTCTTGTGACATCTGAGTCGGAGGTTGCTTTATGTACCTCTTATGCTGACTGTGTGCCCCTCTTTTTTGTTGACACAAAAAACAAGGCAATTGGCTCCAGTCACTCTGGATGGAGAGGAACCGTTGGAAAAATCGGGGCAAAGACGGTAGAAACCATGAAGCATGAGTTTGGTTCGAAGCCGGAAGAACTTAAGGTTGTCATTGGACCATCTATTTGTCAGAGCTGCTATGAAGTCAGCAAAGACGTGTTTGATGCTTTTGAAGATTTTGTAGATGTGAGGAAAATATCAAAGTTACAACAAATGCCTGAAGAAAAAGTGAGTGAGTGGGTAGATGCTGTTTTTGAAGAAAAGCCAGAGGAAAAATATCAGTTGGATTTGTGGCTTGCCAACAAACTTATTCTTATGGAAGCCGGTGTAAAAGAAGAAAACATTGCAGTTTCCTGTGTTTGCACCTGTTGTAATCACGAATTATTATTTTCACATCGTTACACAAAGGGAAAACGGGGAAATCTAAATGGATTCATTGCACTTAATTGAAACAGACACAATTTTTTGATGTCTTGATATATTAAAGTTAGTCATTTGCTAAAAGGTAACAATACTTTTATAGTAAATGGCTCTTTTCATTTTCGACGAAATATGGTATAAATGAAATCGAGTGTGTTAATGCTAACAACATGGAGAGGCGAGGTAGTGTTGGGAGCTATTAAGAAAAGAAAGGAAAACAGATATGAGAAAAAAATTATTAGCAATTGGGTTAATTGCTGCATTGACAACTACATCTGCATGTAGTATTCCTAACCCATTTGACAACAAAGAAGCAAAAGAATCTGGAGTTGTAAAAAAACTTGCAACCTATACCGGATTGACAGTGTCGTATTCAGTGACAGCCACAGAAGCCACAGATGAAAATGTAGCTGCCAAAATTGAAAGTAATCTTTCGACTTTTACCGAAAAGCAGCCAAAATCCTACAAAGCAAAAGAAGGAGACGTTGTTAATATTGATTACAAAGGTCTAAAAGATGGTGTTGCCTTCGATGGAGGAACTGCTGAGGGGTATGATTTAACGTTAGGAAGCAATACATTTATTGACGGATTTGAAGAAGGTCTGATTGGAGTAAAAACCGGAGATAAAAAAGATTTAAACTTAAAATTCCCAGATGAGTATTCAAGTGAGGAATTGGCTGGACAGGAAGTTGTGTTTAAAGTAACAGTAAATTCTATTTCTACACCTGCTACAACAAAAGATCTTACCGATGATTTTGTGGCAAATAAGATAAAGAATTATACAAATAATGCCGGAGAGAACATTGCAGTTTCTAATGTGACTGAATACACAAATGCCGTAAAAGAAGATATGCAGACACAGTATGATGAAGCTGCTGCAGAGGCGAAAAAGCAGGCTGTCTGGAAAGAGCTTCTTGATAACAGCGAGTTTGAGTATTCGGATGAAGGTATTACAAATCTAAAAGAAAGTGTGGATAGTAAAAATCTTGAAGCCGCACAAAGCAATGGTTATGAAACCTTAGAGGAGTATATTACTGGTGTGGGTTCTACGTTAGAAGAATACAACAAGCAGATAGAAGAGTTGGTTAAACAGGAACTTGCCAGCAGATTGTTGACTTCGAAAATTGCAAAAAAAGAAGATTTGGAACTCAGTGATGAAGAGATGCAAAAAGAAAAAGAAGCTATGGTAGAAAAGTACCATTATGATTCTGTAGAAGCCATGGAGAAATATGCAGGTGCAGATGTGGTTGAATTTGAAATTCAAAGGGAAAAAGTGAAGAATTGGTTGTTAGAAAATAACAAATTTGAGTTATCAAAAAAATAAGAAGACATCGTAAATTTCGGACGCTACATTCTTAAAAGGGATGTGGTGTCTTTTTATGTAATAGGAAAATGCGATGCAATTTCCTATTACATAAAAAACGCTCCGCGAGGATGCGCAGACCGCGGAGATGGAGTTTATTGCTGCGCAATACCGCGGTCGCGCTAGAGTTTTGCAAGCAAAACTCTTTGTTCTAATAGGAAATTGCAAGCATGGGGGGGCCTACTAAAAACACTTCAATGGTAAATAAGAATGCTATGCGAGTATGGTTCTATTTTGTTGAAAGAAAAATAATGCTATGATATAATCTAATGGGGTATTTTACATAATTAGAGATTAGTCTTTCGTATGCTTAAAAAGTAGAAAGATTACTATCCTCTTTGTATGATAAAACCTTTGGTAGTAAAATGCTAATCTAATATCAAGAAAGGGTGTTAAAATGAGTAAACTAACAAAATTTACAAAACGTGTGCTTGGAATATCGTTAAGTGTAGTTATGGCATTTAGTGGAATTCAAGGTACAGCAATTTTCCACTTTGACACGAAGCCTGTAGTTAAAGCGGCGGATTCAACTGTTCCGATTGACTCATCGGCGGTTGTTCAATTGATTGACTCAAAAGTCGATAATCGTCCGGGGATACCGGATGGAACATTATTAAATGAATTAAAGAGAGTTGTAAATACTTCTTTAGGGAGAGATGTCTATCAAAATATTACATTTGGAGAATTGATGGCGTATGGTGGGGAGATTGATTTGACGCCAATCGCTTCTCAGATTACATCGATTAAAGGTTTAGGATATGCAAGAAGTGCAACAAGGATTAATATTTCAAGTGTGTCATTGCTTGCCATTGATGATTATGAGTTTGATGGATGTAAAGCATTGAAACAGATTGATTTGCCACCAACATTAGTTGGAATTGGTAAATTCGCATTTCGTAACTGTAAAGAGTTAGAAACAATTACACTTCCAGCTTCGGTTCAGATTATTGGAGAATCTGCATTTGACGCTTGTATGAAAATCAAGAGAATGGATATTCCGGCAGGTGTCACTTCGATTGGAAAAGGTGCGTTTGGAGGATGTACATCCTTACAAACCATGACTATTATAAATCCGAATATCCAACTTGGAGCATCTGTGTTTGAAGGATGTACGGAATTAGCTACTTGTTCACTACCGGAAGGAATTAAAGAGATTCCTGCTTCGTTTTTTGCATCAAGTGGATTGAATGAGTTCAATGTACCTACAACAGTAGAAAAAATCGAAAAAAGTGCATTTAATCATACGCAACTTAAAAACGTGGACTTAACTGCTTGTACGAGACTAACAGTAATTGGAAATGGTGCATACGCTGTATGTAAGTCTTTGGAAAGTATTAAATTACCAAACAGCGTAACATCTATTCGAAGCAGTGCATTTGATTCATCAGGTTTGAAAAGTATAACAATTCCGGATAGTGTGGTTGGTTCTGGTGAAAATGATGATGCAACAGGAATTGGTAGAGCTGCATTTTGGAATTGTTTTCGATTGGAAAGTGTCAGTATTCCACAAGGAGTTACCCAGCTTAATGAAATGGTATTTTCAGACTGTATTTCGTTAACTAGTGTGGAAATTAGAAATGTTTCAGCAAGTCAATTAAAAGTCATTGGAGAAAAAGCATTCGAAAACTGTATAAGTCTTACGAATACCGAATTTATAGCTGTTTTGCCTGGACTTGAAACAATTGAAAAAGATGCATTTAAATATGATGCCAAAGCGATTGATAATTATTATACAAATCTTTCACTTTCGTTTCTACATTTTGGAAGAAATTCTACTACCGAAAATAAGGATGAATTTGGAAATACTTTATACCTTTGGGGATTAAAGTCGATTCATTTGCCTGATAGCTTACAGAAATTGGGAATAGATGCATTCAGTGGTCAATATAATGTCGAAAAAATTGATATGGGAAATGGCTTGACGGAAATACCAGCGAATTCATTTAAAGGATTTGGTTATTTAAAAACAGTTATCTTTTCAAACAAGCTTTTAACTATTGGTGATAGTGCATTTGAAAACTGTATTAGAATGCAGGAATTAAATTTACCAAACACTTTGATTGAAATTGGTAAGTCAGCTTTTAGTTGTACAAGTCCTTTATCTAAGGGCAAAGGAATGAATTATGCACTGTATTATATTTCTACATCAGGTGATAATGCAACAACAACGAAAACACCAGGGGATACGACATCTTTAGAGAGTATTATTGTAACAGGAGAAAAGCCAAATCAGAAATTTGAAATCCGTTATATTGATATGTCAAAAGATAAAATCAAAACGGAGGGTGAGTACAAAAGAATGGATGCAGGTGAACAATCGACCTATAGTCCAATATATATTGTTGCTCAGAAAAAATATGTAAAGCAAGAGGATGTTTATGCAGGTAAGGAATGTTGTCCTGGAGATGTTAAAACCACAAAAAAGACAGCGTTTGGTTATAATGAGCAAACAAATCATATTGTATCTGTGGATAGTTGGTATATTGCTAATGAAAGCGCAAAGGATGCTAATATGATGACAGTTCCAACTGCAGGATATCTTGGTTTTTATTTCCCAATGAGCGGAAAATCACTTAATTATTTAGAGCACACAGGATATTCAACATTGAATATGCCGGATAGTGTAAAGAAAATAGGTGAAAAGTGCTTTTATGATTGCTATGGTCTTCAAAATATTGTTTTATCAAAACAGTTAGATCAGATTGAAAAGAGTTCTTTTGCATATTCAAAAAGACCAGATACATACCAATATGATTGGACAGACACAGATAAGTCTTGTTATGCAGGAGATTATTGGGGAATAAGAAGTGTTACGTTCCAGGATGATAATAAAAAAATTATGGAATCGGCGTTTATGAATAATGCCAATATGGTTATTACGGGAGATAAGCTGCCAGCGAATTTGGAGATAATCTCAAAATCTGCATTTGAGGAATGTGCAAGTTTAACAACAATTACAATCCCATCAAAGGTTGCGAGTATCGGAGAAAGAGCTTTCTTTGGTTGTTCAGAATATGGAGATACAAAATCAAAAGTTGATTCATATAAAATTTATTCTATGGAAAAAGACTATGGATTGAAAGAAGTTGATATGACGCAGGCTGCTTCTTTGACTACTATTGGCAAATTGGCATTTTCGTTGACACCATTACTAAGTGTAAGTATTCCTTCCGGGGTTAAGGTTTTAGATGCTGGAACTTTCCAAAATTGTTTCTACTTAACGAAGGTTTCATGTTCAGATAATTTGGAAAATGTAAATAGCTTTGCATTTTCAAATTGTGTTAGTCTTGTGTCAATTACCATTCCTGCACAGGCATATGTTGATTATAAGTCGTTTGCCGGATATGATATCGGAGAATTTAGTTTTGCCATTACAAATCCGGATCCGGTTAGTGTATCATTAGGAGAAAAAATGGCATTGTCAATAAATACGTTTCCAACGGAACATTTGCGTGACGAGTTGAAAGTTTCAGAAAAAGATGGAACTACAGGTTGCGTTAGTATTGAGGAAAGTG
>CADBNB010000026.1 GCA_902795895.1 uncultured Lachnospiraceae bacterium
AGTTATTGGGCTTCAGTTTGAATAGCAACCTTATCCTTAACTGTAGCCTGATGTGATTTCTGTTCGTCAGACCAGAGGTTTGCCATCCGACTTCTTTCAGATTCCACCTCACGATGGACACCCTTGTCATTAGCTGTATCCTTCCTACTACTAGAGCGAATTAGGGAATCTCACACATTAGAAATGTGCACCTTACGGTGCACTATTTAAATGGGGATATCATTTAATATCCCCGTATATAAATCCAATATAAACTTTTTATTATGTAAAATTAACCAGTTACAATTCTAATTCAAACGAATTTTACCACGCATGCCATCCGGCTGCAGTTTTAATTTTTTTAGATGAACATGTACATCCATAAACTGCTGGACCACCCACAACTGGTGGTGGTGTTCCAACTGCCTTTTTGTTTACAGATTCTACGCAATCATGTTCACATGCATAACTTCCCTGTGCTTCAACAGGAATGTATTTAATCTTCTCTTTTATTTTTTTCATAGTATCCTCCTATGTTTATATTGAATTTAAATCCCCTTCTATTCTTCAACAAACAATTGTGTTATAGTATTTCTGCAAAATATCTCACTAATCTTTCTCCAAATAATGCAACACTCTAATAATCCAAGTACAATTCCCATAAAAACAACCGGTATCATACAATACTGATATCCCCATATGGCAGTCATCTGAAAAATTGGCCGGATAACAAAATAAGAAAGCAAACTTCCAACCACAAATACAATCCCAAGCATAAATATTTTCTCATAAAGCACCCGATACCACCACACTTCCAGTAATTGCCTCTTACTCATTCCAAAACTTACCAACAATCCTATTTCTTCCTTAGAAGATTCTATTTCGTATAGCATGGTATTTGTCATATAAAACAGCAAAAGCGTGCCTAAAAACAGACAGACAAACAGTGCTATCATAATACACAACTCCGTAAAGTCTATGGCTAATTCTTTTGCCACCTCAACCGTAACTACCTGTAAATCTCTGCTCCACATATTTTCTAATTGTAATGTTTTCTTAGCATCTTGTTCTGCTGCTTCAAGGTTCTCCCCACAATATACACTTCCATAAACACAATATTTTCCCGATATTTTTTTTGCTTCCTGTTCCGGTAATAGAAATGGTATTTCCAATTCAACACTTCCATTTTCCACTTTACTTGGCAAAGAAACCTCTGCCATGATTTCATATTGCCTGTTTTCAAGGAAAACTTTATCACCTGTTTGATAGATTGCCTTTGCAGGATTATCAATCACAACATCTTTTCCACTCTCCACACCTGATGTTTGATTGTTAATCAATAACACATAATTTCCCGCAGCAAACTTTTCGGAATCATATATTCCTTCTGTCACTTCAAAATATTGAATCATTTCTTCTGATATCCCAAATATTTTTAGATAAAATTCTTCCTTGTTTTTTCCATCTTCTGTATATTTCAAAATATATTCTTTCATCTTTGGAAATTCTTTTTCCATTTCACTTGAAGATAATTCTTTTTCCACCACTCCAAGTTCCTTCCATTTTTCCGGCTCATTTAGTTTTTCTTTCCACCCTTTCAACTCTGTCGTAAAATCTTTTTGAGATATTTCGGTTACATTTTTAGGGAAAACTGCCAATTCCATATTTCCAATCGCATTTGTTACGGTGGAAACCGTATCCACACTTTTCAAAACAGTGCAGCCGCAAAGAAACACGAGTAAGAAAAAAATAACAGGAATTGCTTTTGATTTCATAGCCGACTTATGAAATTCTACTCTCCTCCAGGCAAATTTGTAGCTTTTGAACTCACCTGTCCCATATCTTGACTTTTGTTTTCCATTTTCGGTCTCTACTTCTAATTTTGTCATTTCAATAGGAGAATAGCCGGTTGTAAGTTTTGCCACCTTATTACAGGAATACACAACTATACACACATTTATTACAAGGCTTGCAAGCAAAATACCGGGATTTATGATATACACATAAGACAGTTCTCCATCAAAGCACTTTAACACCTGCACCATAAAAACATTTCCAAGAACCATTCCCAAAATTCCACCGATGCCTGTTCCCATCACAAGAAATGGGAGCATCTGCTGTCTTAAAAAGTACGCATATTGCCGCTTCTCCATTCCTAATGTCTGTAAAGTTCCAAAGAAATGAATATCTTCCCTAAAAGATAAACGGAACATACTATTGATAAGCCAGAATGCCACAATACCTGACAAAATCAAGATACCTATCATCAAAAAAACTGTCACAAAATCAATTTGCATAGGATCCTTTTGACTATATACAGGATTTTGATAAACAGGAATACCTGTGGCTCTGGAAAGAGTATTATTTTTGTTCAGCAATCCCATTGCTTTTGCATATTTCACATCAACATTGAACAGGTCAACACCCATCTTATTCTTTTCAAACTCTTTTTGACTGCTCTCCTCACTATATTGGCTACAATTTTCCTCTATAAAGGCTTTTGAAACATACATTGTTTCGTACTGTCCAATGGTATAATACCAATGTGCATACGTTCCAGGTGGAGCACTATATTGTTCGCTTTCATAATACCCACAAAGTGAAAATTCTCTTGTATATACATCCCCATTCATTTCCCATTCCAGAGAGACATTTTCACCAAGTTTCTTGTCATAACCATGTAACTCCAACCAGTCACTGGACAAAACTATTTCTTCGGACTTCTCAGGCAAATGCCCGGTAAATTTCTTATCTTCCCACTGAAATTTTTTATCCTCTGAATATTCCAGATTATAGTTTTTTTCTGCATCTTTTTCCCTCAACACTCCTGCAGTAATACTATAACTATACTCACTAATTTCCAAATAATCCTTTACTCTTTGAAATTCTTCCTCAGTAAGACCATACAATCTCCCATGTGCTGTCGTACCGAAATTGTGGAGTTCATATCGAAACCATGCCTCTTTTACCCCCACATAAGCTGTCAAAAAACAGGAGATAAACATAGATGCAAAAAGCACAGAAAAGACTAACGCAAGATTTCGTCCTTTTTTCGTACGGTTATAATCTCTGCCTATTTTCCTCAGTAGTTCCTTTTCGCTTTTTTTCATTCTCTTTACACCTCATCATGCTCGAAATATTTCCATTTTTTTTCGATTGAAGCAACTAGAATATATATATTCATAAAATCTAACATTCTCACACTCTCCAATCTAATTCTTTTTCCAATTATTTTTTCAATCATAAATATAATCTTATAGTAATAATGAACCAATTTCATATTGCAAGTAATTGCTGATTCTAATAAGAATTTTTCATTTTTAAGAATTTCATATTCTTTCGACTTAGATATTTCCTGATATAAAATCCGAAAAATTTCAGTTTCTTGAACATTCTGCTCTATTTCTTTTCTCCTATAAGTATTAAAATCTTTGATTATTTCTCCATTTTTACAACTTTCAACGAAGTTCTCTTCCATTTCCCTATTCATTAGAGATATAATACCAGTAGCCAAAGCGGTTGCCTTGCTATTTCCCATAAAAGTACAAATTCCATTCTTTTGATTTTTTGAAAAAACAGGAATACCACTTGCAAAAAAAATATTCTCTGTCTTGTCATGAAGTAGAATTTTGTTCTCTTTCATCAAATTTATACCTTTTATCCCTATGACTTCCTGCCAATCTGCCGGATATGACTTCGTATTAACATTATTCAGTTCAGAACATATTAGAAGCTTATTCTCATGCTGCAGTTTTACGCATCTACTCTTAACTTCTTGCATATGTTCCCCCATACCAATTAATGAAAAACTCATATTTATAATATCGATATCAGATGCAATCAAATCATCTAGGGCTTGGCATACAACTTTACTGTTGCTCTGCCCTTTTTTATCCAACACCTTAAAAATATCAATTTCTGCATTCTTATTTACATTAGTGATTACATTGTAACACAAAGTT
Source organism: uncultured Lachnospiraceae bacterium (assembly GCA_902795895.1). Taxonomy (GTDB): domain Bacteria; phylum Bacillota; class Clostridia; order Lachnospirales; family Lachnospiraceae; genus CAG-411. The sequence continues at coordinate 3,942 of CADBNB010000026.1, forward strand.
CCATGTCCAAAATTATCTTCCCAATTTTCTCCAGCAACATAGTTTATTCTATTTCGAACTCTTTTGTCTTGGTCAATCCCACTATCTAATATCGCAACCTTCATGATATATTTTATCCCTCACCTTATACAATGCTAACTTGTAAAAATTGTTCATTGCACATACATTATCTATTGGTTTTGTATAATCATGATTTACTTTATAATTAAATAATCTGCATTTATTTGAAAAACACAGTGGTAACATTGAGCAACCTTCACATTCTATCATTTTCAATTGGTTTATTTCTTTTATTTTTTTCTTCCAACTTGGTAAAATCCCCTCCACTACAGTTCCGATTTTAAATTCCTCATTTCCAAAAACAAATATGCAAGGATATATGTATCCCTCACAGGATATGGTAAAAGATGAAATTCCACCATTGCATTTGGAAAGTTCTCTTGGAATACCTTCTCCTATCTCTGAAAATACTATATCTTTACATTTATCTCTTATAAAACTTTGTATTCTCAAAGTTTGAGTTGCCAAAATTTCAAAATCATTCTGTTCCCATGTAGAGTTTTCATAGTCAAAAGAAACATCAATCTTCTTTATTCCTATATTTATTAAAGAGCTTACATTCTCAAAAAAACAACTCGCAGTCTGCGGAATTACTGTCATTCTTGCAGATACAAAACATCCTTTTCTTTGCAATTTTTTTACATTTCCCACTACAATCTTATATTCATCCTGTCCCAATTTGCTCTTTCTCCACAAATTAAAGGTTTCTTGAGTGCCATCCAAACTGACTGCAACGCTAAAATTATTTTCATATAAATAATTAATTTTATGGTCATCTAACAAAGAACCATTGGTAGTTATTTCATACTCAAAACTTTTAGCTGATTTTTTCATTCGATTTACTATATATTCAATAATTTCAAAATTAAGCAATGGTTCTCCTCCATGAAAGTGAATTTTACACTTCATACATCCATTATCTTCCATGTATTTTTCCAAATAATCCATCACATTACTTGCAGTATCCATACTCATACTTATCTGCTTGTTATCATAATTTTTTTCATAACAATAAGTACAACAAAAATTACATTGCATTGTACACCATATGCTAACACTTAACTCTACCATATCTCCTGCTCCAATTCACATTTTCTATCATTACAATAAGCTGGTAAAATCCCTAATTTCTTATATATATAAACATAAGCAGGACAATTGTTACAAATAAAATTAATAGAACAATTCTTACATGGTTCGATATTTTTAAATAAAATACTATTATATAGTTTATATGTCTCCGTTTGCATAAACAATTTTTCTGAAAAATACTTCTTTATATCTGAAATAGCAAGAATACTTTCTCCTTTAAATTCATCCAAATATAATGCACCACATGGATATAGATGCAAATCGCTTCCCACATAAAAAGAACTTGTAAAAGCTGAACAAACTGTTGAGTTGTAACCTGTAGTAATACTAGATTCTTTACACTTATTTTTTGTTTCCATAATTTGTTTTGTTATTAAATCTTTCTTTCTTACTTGTGCAAAGTTCTTACCGGTTAATTCTTCATAATTTGTTTCTCCTCTTCCAGATGGTGAAAATCTTCTTGAAATACATTCAACATCTAACGATTTGCACAACTCTTTAAATTCATCATAATGTTCCACATTATGTCTGGTTTCAACACAAGATAACGAAATTTGCTTTACACCGGCACTTTTTAATAGTCTAACAGATTCTATTACTTTACTAAAAACTCCCTTTCCACGAACAGGAGAACAAGTTTCTTCATTATGTCCATCTATACTAATTGCAACAGAATGAAAATTTGAGGCAATAATTGCAATGTTTTCTTTTGAAATAAGTGTACCATTTGTCATCAATTCCATAGGCACATCACTTTTTTCTCTTATGTATCTTACAATATCAAAAAAGTCACTCCTTAGCATAGGCTCTCCACCAGTAAGAATTAATCTATTGGGCGATAATTCTAATATTTTATCAAGAGCTTTTTTTATATCATCTAACGAAGCATTTTCCCCATTTTCAATTGTTGCATCCACGCAACAATGTGTACATTTAAGATTACATTTCTTCGTAACTGCAAATGTAACTGCATCAATTTCTTTCTTCTTTTCCACTTTTTTTTCACTTGTTTCATATACAAGATGCAATGATTCCAATTTATCCAATAATAATTTTATATAAGCTTTATCTTCCTTGTCATAACATTGTTCCAATAACTTTTCTACAGACCACTCTTTTGCTACAGCCTGCTCAATTATTTCGAAACATTCTTTTGTTAATTTTAACCATGTCCCAAAATCTCTATTATTAATTATCACCAAATTTTTATTTTCTTTAATATAATAATTATCGCAAAATTTCAATCGTGCGTTCATCTTTATTTCCTTTCATTTATCTCAATATGAATATCCTGAAGCAACAAATCACTTACTAATTATTTTGATCCCCCCAGGCTGTCCGAAAACTCCTATTTTTCAAGGGGTACAGCCTGTTTTTCTTTCTCTACTTTTGTTGTATCATTTAAAATATGTAAAAATAATTTGAAATTAAATTATTAGTATTAACTTGTTGTTATTACTTCCATCATTTTATCAAATCCTAGGAGATTTCTAGATCTTTTTATGTTATATCCTCAGCACATGAGCGCAAATTCCCCTGTCACTTTCCGCAATCCTTTTAACAGAAAGTTTGATTCCGTTATCACTACCGTAAATATATAGTTTAAAGAGTCCTTTTGGATCATAAGGTGGACGTCCCTCTGATGCAATCTCTTTTATACCATAATCAGAGAGATTAAGACTATTAACGAATGCATCAATTAACCTCGCTGTGCTATCAGATTCCACCATAGAATCCCATGTTGTCATCATCATTTGATTCCTATCAAATGCTTTAATATAATTCATATGAATCACCTCTAAATGTAGTATTTACGGTATGTTTATTATACTACATATCTGAGATAATAAACATATTCTTAGATAAAATAATCAATAACTCAACTCATTATTATTGTAAAAAATTAGCTTAAAATATACACACACCAACTTCACTAGCAAAAATCTATGTTAGGTTTTCGAACAGTCTCCCCCAATACTAAAATATATTTGGGGGCTTGTACAAAACAAATCTAATAAGATACTTCCTGCCAGACTTGTTAAAAAGCATTCTGCACTTTGTACTCCATACTCTTTTTCATTGCTCTACCCATTGTACTTTTTATTTTACCATCTTCCAAACGAATGATTACATCACACGACTTTGCCTGTTCCTCATCATGTGTAACCATTACTACAGTTTGCTGAAAATTGTCTACTGCTTCTCGCAACATGTCTATTACCTGCCTGCTATTTTCCTTGTCCAGATTTCCGGTCGGCTCATCGGCAAGAATCAATGCCGGCTTCATAACAATGGCTCTGGCAATTGCTACTCTTTGTTGCTGTCCACCTGAGAGCTGATTCGGATAAAAATCCTTCTTCTCCCATATATTTAATTTTTTCATCACCTGTTCTACTAACTTTGTATCCACTTCCCGACTATCTAATTGAAGTGAAAATATTACATTTTCATATGTAGTCAGTATCGGAATCAAGTTATATTTTTGAAAAATAAAACCAATGTGTTTTCTCCGAAACAAAGTCAACTCCTCAGATCCTAATTGTGTAATATCAACAGAACCGTACTTATCCTGATATTTCACCATTCCCTCTGTGGCATAGTCCATGCCTCCTAAAATATGCAACAATGTACTCTTTCCGCAACCTGAAGTTCCAAGAATTGCACAAAATTTTCCTTCCTCAATATCTAAATTCACTTTGTCTAATGCATTTACAACATTACCATTTTCGTATATTTTTGATAATTCTCTTATTTCTACTATATTCATTTTTTGATTATTCGCTTCCACCTTTTCTTATGAACATCCTGTTCATGTTTTTTTCTATTGTACCATCTTTTTATTTGTTGTCAAGCAAAATTATGATGTTTTTTGATGTTTTTTGATGTTTTTTGATGTTTTTTGATATAATTTATTATTTTTTTTATTTTTTTATTTTTCATATTTTCTTACATATTTCCCTATTATTTCCTCTGCCCCATGTTCTCCCACTGTTGCCACATAATATACTTTTGTCCAAATTTCTCCACCTCATAATTTTTTCTTAACCTGTGGTCACTTTCTGAATACTTCCTTTGCTGTTATACTTTTATAATTTTACTTTTTTCACTAGACGAGTTTGCGTCAAATCCTATCGGTGTAATTTTCTTAATCTCTTTTATACTGTTCACTTTTCTTGCCCTTCTTTTCATGCATCACACACTCCTTTCTGCTGTCCGGCGTCCTCGGGAAACGCTGCATGACAGCCTTTCTTTTCCCAGTGTTCTTTTAATATCTCCTTGATACAGAACCCGAAACAGGTACCACTGCCATTCTCGTATGGACACAATTTTCCACCATTCCTTGCACAGGGCTTTCTGTTCTTCGTCCTAAGATATGCCGGCTCCGGTTTTGGATCATACCGGCATATCTCCATTTCCATACAGGAATCAATATCTTTTGTTTGAAAGATTTCTACTAAAGCAACCACAAATCTAAAACATTCAAATCCATTACATCCCCAAAATGCCATTTTTCACTTCCATGTATTCTAATATTTCTTATTTTTTTTACTTTTTTATGTTTTTTCTTCAAATTTGCTGTTTTTTCATTGCCATATGTTTCAAATCGTGGTATAGTCAAGAGGTAAATAAATTTTTTAACTCAAAAGGAGAGGTATTGGTTATGAACAAAAGCGAATTAGTAACAGCAGTAGCTGAAGCAACAGGATTAACAAAGAAAGCATCTGACGAAGCTGTAAAGGCAACTTTCGATGCTATCACAGCAGCAATGAAGAAAGGTGACAAGGTTCAGTTAATCGGATTTGGTACATTCGAGACAAGACAGCGTGCAGCACGTAAGGGTAAGAATCCACAGACTGGTAAAGAAATCAAGATTGCAGCATGTACAGCACCAGCATTTAAGGCAGGAAAGGCATTAAAAGAAGCTGTTAACAAGAAAAAATAATATGATTACTTTTAAAGCCAAGCCGGAACACATCTGGCTTGGCTTTTTTAATAATCATACTACTCAGCAAACAGCTTTCATCTTTATATCTCATCTTTCATTATTCTGGCAATAATGACATCCTTCTTTTTCACAATCAAATCATCGCTTGGCAATATCGACATACCACTTCGCAACACCAAATACGGATATAATCCTTCTGTTTCTCCAATCTCCTGCATCGATTTACCGGATAATTTGGCATCTATTTCTATTTCCACAATCTCAGACATATCCAATCTTTTATAATTTGTTATTCTTTGATTTTCTGAATACTGTTGCACAAAACCTGCGCTTATAATACCTGTTGGAATTGCCACCGCACCAACACCCAAAAACGCAATCATAATTGCCATACATTTTCCTAAAATCGTGACAGGATAAATATCTCCATATCCTACGGTAAGAATCGTACTAACAGACCACCATATACCACTAAAAGCGTTATCAAATACTTCTGGTTGTGCTTCATGCTCTGCACTATACATTCCCAGTGAACCGGCTAACATCAAAATAATAATGATAAACACAGAAGATAATATCTGATTTTTCTTTTCAAGCAAAACAGTTGTGATTACATTAAAAGAGTCATATTTTGCATTTAATCGGAATAAATGGAAAATTCGAACAACCCTCAACATTCGAAATGCAACAAAGCCTGTTAAGAAAAAAACAGGAATTATCGTCAATAAATCTACAACTCCATCAAAGCTGACTAAAAACTTTGCCTTCGATTTTATTTTTCCCAAGGAAGGATACAAATAGTCTGCGGTCCAAATTCGCAAAATGTATTCTACACAAAAAAGTACTGTTGTTACATATTCCACAAGTTTTAGCTGTTCCATATAATCTGCAAACGTTTCAAATGTCTGCATAAACATGGAACCAATGTGCATAAAAATACTGATTACAAGAAAAAAATCAAATCCCCTACTCCAAATATTGGACTTATCTCCAATTTGCAATATATCAAATATCTTCTTTTTCAATTTAATATTCCTCTCACATTTTTATTTCTTTATAGCATATATCGGTATTATTTAAGTCTCGCCCCACGAAACTTGACGCGGAGCGTTTATCCTATTATTTCTCCTCCATTTTATCAATTGCCGACAATAAACGTTTCTTTGCATTAATAATCTTTTTGTAATGAACATTTTTATTTTCATACATTCGCTCATCTGCCAAACGTGCCAGTTCTTCATTTTTTACATTTGGCAGTTCATCTTTTCTTGCCACTCCACAAGCAATGGTAAAAGCAGCCACCTGCTTTCCACTCCAATTCAAAGTTTTTCTCTTAAGTTTTGACAACATTTGTTGTATTTCTTCTTTGCTTGCAGATAAAATCACTTGAAATTCATCCCCACCGGTTCGAAATACTTTTCCCTTTTCTCCCACAGTAGTTTTGATACATTCTGCCGCCGCAAGTAAAAGCTCATCTCCTGCTGCATGTCCCAAGGAATCATTTATTCTCTTTAATCCATCTACGTCCATAGAAATATAAGTAAAATCATGATCTTTTTCCAAAGCTTCCCTGTTACTCAATTCTTCTTCCAACGCTCTTCTGTTTAATACGCCGGTTAACTCATCCGTACTTATCATACGGATTAGATTTTCAATTCTTCTTTTTTCACTGTCAATTTCCTCTGTTGTAAAAAGAGTTTTTGTCATTCTCTTATTTTCATTTTCCTCAACACGGACAAATCTGGCACGGAACCATCCAATATGAATGCCTACAAACTCGGCTTCTAAAGAATTCTTACCATCCATTCGTTCAGCAATAGTGGTCAAATCGCAAAACTTCAAAACATCTTCCAGATATTTTTCATTCACCGTCTGCTTCATAACCTGATTCATCATATACACCGCATCTGTTTCGCCTTCAGTAATTTCTTTGATATGTCGAGCTGCGTTATATTCGTGAACTGTATTCTTTTCTAAATCAATCATATGTGCTGAATGATATAAATTTGTCAATGCCAAAAGGACTTTATAATTTTCATCAGAAATACTTTCGTCTAATAGCATTTTTTTCATTTATTATTCACAGCCTTTCCATGTGCATCTTTACGGAGCGTTAAACAGTGTCTGAACTTAAACCTATACTTAGTTAAAATAAAATGGTCACTGTCATATACACGTTCCAAATACTTGTTGCAATTGCCCCTGCAAAAAGAACACACAAAAACACAATCTGCTTCCATTTACTCACATTTGTAGTATTATTTTGTAATTGATGATACATTATATTTACAAGATAAATAAATCCAAACAGGCAAAATAAATTTGTCCTGACTTTTGAGCGATAAATCGTTGCCGACAACCCAAGCATTACTATTGTTGCAAGTGAACTGACAGCTACAATAAAGCACCATGCTTTTGTAAAGGAATTACTTCTAAGTATCTGCCATGTACAAATTCCAAAGCATGCACCCCAAATCAAAAGAGCCATCACAGGTAACCACACCTGAAGGCTTGTATACTGAATTTGCTGAAAACTATCGTTCTTGTGATAAACACCACATTTTTCAGCAATCAAAGCCACAACCTGCAATAAACACAATGTAAATGCACTTATTTTTGTCAAACTCTTACTTTCTTTCTGCATAAATACAGCAAGTAAAACCACACCGGCAAAGCACCATACAATAGGCTGTAATGATGCCAGATATTGGTCAAAAAATCTAAGAATTCCTATAATTATTTTATCAAAAAAATTATATTTTTCATATCCCGGACTCATGGTAGTTTCCGCCTGCATTCGAATTGCATTTCCCGGACAAATCATTATTACAATCATATTTCCTACGCAAACAAGGATTTCAGCAATTGCAATCCATGGTATTTTCTTTTCCTTTGCATAAAATAAAACACAAAATCCTAAAGCCAACAAAAGAAACATAGCCGCTGACTGTTCCTGATTTGTGGCATATGCGCATGCCCCAATCCCAGGAATCCAATCATACCAGCACAATGATTTTCCATCATATATTTTTCGCAACGGAAGAAAGGAAATAAGAATTGCACACCCCGGCCACAAATAATTTGTCGTAGTTGCAATCCAACCAGCTGACTCCATATCACCAAAGGTGTACAAAAGAATCGTTCCTGCCAAAAACACATATTGCTCTTTGCTTTTTATAGCAAGTAATTTACAAAAAACTAAGTAAATCAGCATATAAACAAAAACATTTGCCACTCTCCAAAGCAGAGAATGTGATGCAGTGACTGCTGCCACCGCTTCAATCAAAAATCTGGAAGTCCATGTCCGATAAGAATGCTTCACAAATCCCAATATACTAATATTCCCATGATGGGAATACTCTAAATCATCCATAATTCCCATATGTGCGGTAAAAGAAAAAGCTGCTGCCACCGCCATCACAACCATGATACACAAAATAAAAACCTTACCATTATTATCGTTCCAAAGTTTTTTCTTCTTTTCTTCCTGCATTTTCAATTTCCTTTCCGCTAACAGTGTATTTTTTACACTCACATACATCCATACGCAGAAGTGTGTGAAACGTAACAAAACTATTATTATCTTATGATATCATTCAAATAAATGCCTTGCAATAGAAAAAAAGTTGTATGAATATTATCTCAAAATCTATTCATACAACTTTTTCTCTTGAATCACCTTATTTAGTTTTAGAAACAATCGCCTTTGTAACGCTTCCCTTCGGATCCTTAACAAAAAGAAGCACAATCCAGATAACAAGCCCAAGGGCAATAACCGACAATCCTAAAAATCCATCGTTTATCAAATCAGCAGAAGAAGGTGAAAAATATTCTGCTCCAAGTTCTGAATATTCAAATATTGCATCTGCCAACCACATCAAAGATGCTCCCCAATACATAAACATAAGTGGTGTTAAATTCAAGCTGTCATCTTCTCTCTGATACCATTTGACAGAAACAAACACCGCTGCAAATACAGTTAATAACAATGTCATTATTACTTCCTCCTTTATTGTTCTATGTACATATACTTCTAATTTGAAGTATTCTCAACTGCTTTTTTGGCTCTTCTTACTAATGCATCTGCACTAACGCATATTCCAGCCCATACAGATGTAACAATCGCAGCCATAGTCACACCTACGGTGGACATTTCATGAAGCATTTCCGAAGTATCTTTAGGACTACTCATTGCCGATAAGAACGGGAAATACGGAACTACCTCTCCATGCCATACATGTTCAAACATAAGAAGTACAGCGCCTCCTGCCAATAATTTTACTAAAAGCGACAATTTCTGTCCCCATGTCCATCCATGAATCTCCTCTGAAGTTTCCTGCTTTTTCTCAGATGAACTTTTTACTTTTGCAGCAATACCTACGACAACAGCCTCTGCTGCCGGTACAATAAAACATGCCATAACCATTTTCCTCCTTTGGTTCTTAATCCCTACTTTTCCCGTATAGTATATCATATATTAAACAATTTGTCACTATATTTAGAACAAAGAGTTTTTCTTGCAAAACTCTAGCGCGACCGAGGTATTACGCAGCAATTAACTCATCTCCGCGGTCTGTGCATCCTCGCATCGCAATTTCCTATTACATAAAAAAAGAGCACCTTTTTTCAAAGGTACTCCTTCACTATCCGTTCGCTCTTTATATTTTGTAGCAGAGCATTTACAAGCCTTCTTAAAGATTACAATAAGTGAGCTCTTAAATCCTCTCCACTTAAATTTGAAAGATATGCTGGTGCAATATCAAATACTGTCTTACATCCGTTCTGTCCCTCAGCATTTAATTTAGCAACTGCTCTTGCGTATGCTGCAATAACTGAACCTGTAAATTCTGGGTTAGAATCTAACTTTAAGTTATACTCAACAACATGTGTATTCTCATTGTTAAATCCAGTAACACCTGTACGAATTACGCAACCACCATGTGGCAATCCGCTATGATCACGTTTCATCTCTTCTTCTGTGATGAAGTGAACTGTTGTATCGTAATCTGAGAAATAGTTTGGCATATTCTTAATCTCAGCTTCAATCTTAGCTAAATCAGCACCTTCCTCAGCAACTACGAAACACTCTCTTGTGTGTTTTTCTCTTGTAGTAAGCTCAGGCTGTTTTCCAGAACGTACTGCCTCTAATGCTGCTTCAACAGGAATTGTGTACTGTCTACAATCCTTAACACCTTCAATACGACGAACAGCATCTGAATGTCCCTGGCTTACACCTTTCCCCCAGAATGTGTAATCTTTACCATCTGGTAAAATGCAGTTTGCGTATAAACGGTTTAATGAGAACATTCCTGGATCCCATCCACATGAGATTACGCAAGTTTTTCCAGCTTTCTTAGCAGCTGCATCAACATTTGCAAAATGCTCTGGAATACGAGCATGTGTATCAAAACTATCTACAACATTGTATAATGCTGCATACTTTGGTGTCTGCTCTGGAAGGTCTGTAGCACTTCCTCCACATAATACCAAAACATCAATCTTATCTGTCATATCCTTTAATGCATCTTCATGATAAACCTGAACTCCTGCAGTCTTTACCTGAACAGATGCTGGATCTCTTCTTGTGAATACAGCAACTAATTCCATATCAGAATTCTTTGCAATTGCACATTCAACACCTTTTCCCAAGTTTCCGTATCCAAAAATACCTACTTTAATCATAAACGTTTCTCCTTTCAAAACTCAACTAATCAAATTATAGAACTAGGAACGGCATTTGTAAAATATTTTTTTCTAATATTCACATTTTTTATTCTATTTTTTTATTCGCTCCACAATTTTTGGAAACATTTTTTTCATATACTCTGCACTGTTTTCCCTGTGAGGAACGGTGCAATTACTGCAATCTTTAATTCCAGTTTCCGTGTAAGTAAAATTACCGCCACAATCGCTCCCTAAAACATACAATGGACAATAACAAAATAAACAGTTAAACCCATCCACATTTTCAACTTTGTGACAAGGAAAATATTCACACTCATGATTTTGAAAAAAAGATGCACAATTTTTATGTTTCATATCACTTTCCCTCCAAACTTTCCATTACAAAAAACATACTCCCCCTCTATATTTCGAAATCCACATTTTCAAACTCTTCCAAATCCAACACTTTCACGCCTGCTTCTATAAGCATTCGTGCAAACACTCCGCTTCCCGGAATTTTAGTTTTTGAAAAAGTTCCATCATAGATTTCCTTCACACCACAGCTTGGGCTTCTGGATTGTAAAATTGCTAAATCCACCTTTTCATCCATGGCTATTTGAAAGGCTTTTTCTGCCCCTAAACGAAACTCTTTATCAACGGAAATTCCTTCTTTATTGATTACCTCTCCATTTACGATTTCTGAAGGTATTCTTGGAGTTAGTAATCCTCCAAGCACTTCCGGACATACTGTAACCACCTGATGATTTTTTAAAAATTCGCAAAGCTTTTCGTTGTAATTATTTTTCCCATTGTACTTACAATTTTCTCCTACCAGACAGGCACTTACTAAAATTTTCATTCAAACTCCTCCATGTTATTTCTATATTTTTGCAATTCCATACAAAAAATGTTATTTTTTTCCATTTTGTAATTCCTTTGTAACCATCATATTGTATGATATACCTATCATAAATGATAAACGAGCGGCTTACATAAAACGCTCCCCCTTCATTTTTGATTTCGGTCAAACATTCCAAAAGTGTGATTTATCACCCTTCCTGACCGAAAAGACTTGCTTAACTCCCCCTCTTTAAGCAAGTCCCCCCTTAATATGTATTTGTAGTCGTGAAGCAAATACATATACATACCCCCTCTTTGAAATAAGGAAAACACCAGTAACCTCCCCCTTTGTTACTGGTGTTTTTCCTTTCACAAATTTTATTCCATACTGTAATTACATATACACAATTTCATATCCATCAAACACTGCTAAAAAGGCATTAATTATTTCTTTTAAATTTTCTTCCGCATGTTTGTAAATCTCATGCTCCTCTGCATCTTTTAACCCTTTTTCCTCAATACTTTTAATCAATTCCTGATATTGAGAAAATTCAATAGGATTTAAAATGCTATTACTCTCATCACAAACTACCGTATCCCAAATGACATAATTATCATTTAATTGTGGTTCCGGCAATGAAATATATATCTTTTCCTCATCTACTTTCACATTGATCATTTTCACATCATATCCTATTTTCACTACTCCCGACGCAGTAATATGAATAACATTTGTTGTTCCAGGCACCTTTATATCGTCAAGAATGTGTCTGGATTCCTCTTCCTCGTGTGTCACAGTATATTGTTCACTGTAAGTAGACAACTCCGCTATTTCTAATAATTTTGACTTTATTTCATCTACTGTTACAACCCTTTTTTCCACTTCCCCCGGTAACTTCAAATCTAACTTATCACCATCATGTCTTACAATCACACCCTTATGATCACGATACCAATTTGCCGTAAAAAAGCCACCACCAAAAGATAATGCCACCACAATTAAAAACGCCAAAAACTCTTTAAAAACTTTCACCTATGTTTCCTCCTGTCTATAACCATGCTGTCAATAATACAAATAAATAGAATACGACGATTGCTCCTGCTGCCAACATAATAAAGCTCATCAATTTACTCTTCATCTTCTGTTTTCCTCCCCATGTTCCTGCAAAGCGTTTTCAATCAACGAAAATACCCTTTTTTCAAAGACTCATAACGCTTTACTTTACTCTCTTTCTAATTTTACATATCAATAAAAATTCTATCATGTTTCCCTACAAATTTCATCATGTTTTTTATTATCATTCATCCGAGTAAAAATAGCATTCGTGAAACACCAACTACACACGCCTTAATCTCATTCCCATTTCACATCAAAACTCAAAGAAGAGCAGCTTTTTTTGCTGCTCTCCTCATTTTTAAGATAATCCTCTCTGATTTACATCAATATCTGAAAGCTGACATGTTTTTTACTTTTCATCCAGTTTCTTAACTTTTTTACTTGTTTGATCAACAAGCCAGGTTCCTGTGCCTAATGTATAGTTTTTGGTATTATTGTTATCCCATGTTCCGGAGCCATTATTAAAGCATGCCGTGAATTTTGTTGTATCACCTATATCAACAGTAAATACCCAATAACCACTGGATATCTTCGTCATTTTCACTCCTGGTACTTTTGTCCACTTATTATTATATTTGAAATGTATGTATGCGTTTTTCCACGATGTTTTCGTACTTCTCTTGTAATAAACAGTGATAATATTTCCAACCTTCGTATCCGTAGGCATAATCGATGGTGTAACTATCGGAATAACAGTAGGTTCTAAGGTTTGTATTGCTGTCGGTACAATCGTTGGAACATTCGTCCCTTCTACAGTTGAACTAATTGTTGGTTTTATATTTACTGTCGCAGTTGGTTCTGTTTTTATTTCTGTTACTTTTTTTGTTGTTTGATCAATCAAATAGTTTCCAATCTGCACAGTGTAATTCTTTCCATTTTGATTATCCCATGTTCCAGAACCATTATTGAAACAAATTGTAATCTCAGATGAACGTTTGTAAGGAATCTGAATTTTCCAATATCCATCCCCCATTTTTTCCATCTGTACTCCCGGAGAGACTGTCCATATGCCATCTATTTTATAATGCGCATACACTTTTTTCCATGATGTATTTGTGCTACGTTTATAATAAATACACGCCAAATTTTCTGAAAATTCCTGTTCCGTCGCCGCTGGAGTTATTGATGGCTTTAATGTTGGCGTTGATGTCGGTTTTATCGTTGGAGTTGCTGTTGGCTTTATCGTCGGTGTTACTGTTGGCTTTATCGTCGGTGTTGCTGTTGGCTTTATCGTCGCTGTTGCTGTTGGCTTTAATGTTGGTGTTGCTGTATTCTTAACAGAAGGTATTCCTGTGATAGTAAACTGTATTTTTCCATCCACTTTCTTTATATCTGTTACCTTTATACCAAGATTTTTCCCATTAGAACCAACAGAAAAATTTGAAAAATTGTCCAATCCATTTTTTATATCTCCGGTAAATACCGGCAATGTATCCTTTTGATTTCGAAGTATATATACTTGGTCTTTTCCCGTGGAACCACCGTCAACATTTCCGTCTTCCACGCTTTCATCCACCCGATAGAAAATCAATCCACTTCCATTCTTTATCCCAACTTCTTTATCACAATTTAGTGCACCTCGATATTCCATCATAATATACTTTTCATTTTCTACAGGAATGCGAAATGCCAATGGTTCTCCATTAACATACGCATTGCTTGGACCAATTGTATATGTACCATCTTTCGTAAGATTTCTTACAGCATCTTGTTCCTCAAACCAATTCGAATATCTTAATTTTTCATATACAGTTACCTCTGAATGATCGTACGGATACGCCATGGTTGACCAATGTCCCACCGGATCACCCTGACATTTTGAAGTACAGTCATAATGATACATATCTGGGAAACCAATGCAATGCATTAATTCGTGAGTAAGCACACTGCGAATTTCCCTTTTATCCGGATATGTAATTAGATTATAGGTATATCTATGATTTTTCCACTTTACAGTTCCTGCTTGTGACCATAATTCATCACTCCACCCTTGCTCGTCCGGCACAAAAAATACCAGATTATACAAATCTTCTCCTTTTGTATACTTATCAATCTTCTCCTGACCTATACTGTCTAAACAGCTTTGAAGCAATGTTTTTGCACTGTTGTCTCTATAATAAGATGCCTTATGATTGTCAACAAAGCAATCCGAAGGCTCATTTAAAAACGTTAATTCAGCATCCATTTTTCCATTTGAAAACTGATCAAGCATTTCATGAACAGAAGTGACACCATCATAAAACTCGTTTTTAAAATGAGCTTTTCCACCACGTTGATCGTATATATCTTTTGATTCATTGGAAAATCGTATGAACATTGCAAGATTTTGAATAGTTCTCGTTTTCTTTGTATCTTCTGAGGTTGCTTTTACGAGTTCATCTTTATTAAAATCCTCGTAATTCTCGTAATATGTATCCCATACCGTTACCCCATTACATCGATCACAATCCAGTTGAAAATCACTTACTAACGGATTTGTCTCTGTTTCCTCACGCGCTACCTCATTTGCTTCTTCAGCTTTCACATAACCATTTCGAAAAGATGGTATGCCAAAAGAAGATACAAGTACAACACCTGCTAGAAATGCAGCCAGAATCTTTTTTTCTTTTCTCATGTGAAATTTTCCCCTCTCATTTTGAAATTATATCTATAAATCAATCTCATTTTCTTGAACATATGTATTCAACAATTTCGTCTCTTTACTCTACCAAGATAATTCCATTGATTTATAATCTCCCCTATATTTCTATTATATTCCTGCTTCATTTCCAAAACAATCCACCTTTGTATATTTTATACATTTTAAGCAAAAAAGCATAAAATTTTTATCTATTTTTTACAATGCAAGCATATATTCTAATTAATCTACGGAAAACACTTTGAACAAAGAGTTTTGCTTGCAAAACTCTAGCGCGACCGCGGTATTGCGCAGCAATTAACTCCATCTCCTCGGTCTGTGCATCCTCGCGGAGCGTTTTTATGTAATAGGAAATTGCATCGCAATTTCCTATTACATAAAGTAAAGAAGTCCCTCATCCAATAACAGATGAAGGACTTTTCTCAATCTTTATAAAATATGTTTTCTTTTGAAAAACCATACAATAGCAAGTACTAAAATCGCACAAATACCTATAATTCCGGGATAACCGTATTTTAATTCATTCATATTTTCGAAGTTCATTCCAAACCATCCCGTAATCAAGGATAAAGGCAAAAATATGGTTGACAATACCGTTAAATAATTCATCTTGCTATTTTGGTCTTCCGACACCATTTCCATATAAGTTTCCCGCACAACTGCCAAATAGTTTATCAAATGTTCCGTTCGGTTCATCAATCGTTCAGCACGGCTGGATGTAATGTCAAAATAATTCAGATTATCAGATGATAAGAAATCATTTTCATTTTCTTTCAAATCCTCCATAAGATCTTCAAGTTCCTCGTAATAAGAACGAAGCACCAACAATTCTTTTCGAAATTCAAGCATCTCCTTTTGAAAATCGTCTGCCTGTTTTTCCAATACACGGTCTTCCAATTGACGGATACTGACTTCTTTTTCCCGAAGCACTTTTACATCACGGCTTAACATTTCGCTAAAATACTCGTATAAAAATCGCTCTCTTGTAGTTCCCTGATCATTTCGGTTCTTAGAAATCCGTTCCACAATTTTAAAAGACAGTCCACAATCGTCTACAAATAAAATGCTATCATGGTTAAAATAAAACTGGATTTTCATCTTATCTCCACGAATATCTCCCAACTTTGGAACAAACAGGTTTCCCTCCACATACTCATGATGAACCTCTACTTTACAGAATGCCACTTCATCCACAGCATGCACTTCCGTTCTTTTTATTCCCAAGTGCTCCAATGCATGTTCCGCTTCATTTGTATCCGCAACAATGATAATATTTTTTCTATGTCCAACTGTTTTTACTTCTTCTAATGTTTTTCCTAACTCAAAAATCTTCATCTAAAAACCTTCCTCTAACTTCACTGTTTTTGATTTTCTTTTTCGATTGCATATAATTCTTTCAATGCAATTCCTAAATCTTTATTGTGTTCTGCAAACATCTGCAAATATGTAATAGGATCTCCATCATAATCCTGCTCATCACCAATGGTGATTACTTCCATACAATCTCTCACAAGTGCCAATACACAGTTTGGATCATGATCTTTCTTACAACTTCTGCAAAATACAAGTGTTTTTGCTATGGTTTCCAATACATCATCATCCGTATATCCACCTCTCATATCTGATTGAGGAAGTTCATCAAACCCATTTGGAACAATAGGTGTCTGATTATTCTTACTGTAGCTGTTTGCGTAACGCGAAAATCCCACAAGACAATTTTTTCCTGCACACTGTCCGCATTTTTCTGTGGTGTGACACACCTTGTTAATTGCCTTTTCTAATTCAATATT
Source organism: uncultured Lachnospiraceae bacterium (assembly GCA_902795895.1). Taxonomy (GTDB): domain Bacteria; phylum Bacillota; class Clostridia; order Lachnospirales; family Lachnospiraceae; genus CAG-411. Next base: position 21,089 of record CADBNB010000026.1, read on the forward strand.
GATTTTTTGATCCATAATACCCCCACTTTCCTATACTATGTTTTCTCGAAATTCTTACAGGAAAAGACTCCGAGAGAACATATACTGAAAAACATTTTTTAACCTAAACCCTCCTTTTGATTATAACATATGTTATTCCCTAATACGAACAAAGATTTTTTCAATTACAAAAAAGTGGGCAAGCCCACTTTTTTATTATTTCTCAACAAAAAGATTTTTCAAAGCATTCATTTCCTCATCAGAAATATCTTCACCCACAATTTCCGTCTCCTGTTCCAACGGCTTAAAACTTGGGATTGCCACTCTTTTTCTCAAGTATATGAGTTTTCCATCTTTGTTTTTAAATTTCCAAATAAGAACTGATTCAAAACTTTCCGCATCCTCGTTAAATTTCACATCTGTACAAGAAGTTTCTTCCAAGCTCATACTTAAATCAAATACCGACTTAAGCTCCTCCCACAACATAGTTTGATATTCCAAATTTTTGCCACTATGATCTAATCCTTTTAAAATAAATGGTACTTTCCCCTTATTCTCCGCGTATTTTTGATTCAATTCTTCTGCCATAAGCTTCACCCACATAAATGGAAAATAATTCAAAGTATTTTTTGTAAAATAATACAAATCATTGAAGGGTTGCAAACTAAGACACGTTTGATATGTATCCTGTTCTCCATCATGCACTTCCTCTATTCCGTAATTATTTAAATCAAATCGATTTGGATTATACCGAAATTCGAACTTCTTCTCGTCTGTTTTCACCGCGACAATGAGTGTTTCATAATGTTGTTCTTCACTTGACGGATCTATCAATTTATTCAAAATTGTATCCTGTAAATCTGTAAGCTCATCTATATAAACTTTTGAAATTAACGGATGTTTATTTTTTAACTCTTTTTCATAAAAATCATCCAATCTTTTTATACAAACTTTTTCCCATTGTGTTGTTTCCTTAATGTAACACATCTCCTTTTCAGACGGTTCTATTTCTTTTAAAAAATGTTCCGAGTCGCCATCCAGCAAAAACTGCGTTGTTTTTTTTGCCTGATTTTTCACATGATGGTATTCGATTTTTTTCCACCCCATAAATCCCCAATTACATACCATTGGAATTATAATAAGTGCAATTAAAATAACAACAACATCAAATACGCAACACATCCAAAGTTTTCTTCTTAGTTTTCGAAATGGTTTTAATTCTTTCTTCACGCTCTTTTCGTCAATTTGTCCTTTGTCCTTATTTACTTTGTTTTGAAACTCATTTTCACGTTCCCGTTCTTTCTTTAATTCTTCCAATTTCGCTTTACATTCCGGACAGGAAGCAATATGCCCTTCCACCCATTTCCTACTTTCTTCCGAACACAGTTCATCCACATACAAATGCATCATATCCCTGATTTTTCCACATTCCATCATCATCTTCCACCTTTCTCTTGTCTTTGAAATTGTAACACTATTTTTTCACGCGCTCTACGATATGTAACTCTTGCCCAAAGGTCTGACTTTCCAAACAAATCACCAATATCTTTAAAACTCATCTCTCCAAAGATTCTAAGGCTAAACACTTCTTTATAGGGTTCCTGTAATTCATGCAATATTTTATGAATTCTTCTGCAGTTTTCTTTGTTTAACAACAATTCTTCAAAGCCTTCCCCTACCTGTTCTACCACGATTTCCAAAGATACATTTTGACTTTCCTTCTTTTTTAGCATATTCAAATACAAATTCTTTGTTATGGAACACAACCAGGTTGAAATACTGGATCGTCCCCGAAAAGACTTCATATTCTCTATTGCTTTTAGAAATGTACTTTGTGTCAAATCTTCCGCAACAGTTTCATTTCCACATAACTTTAATGCATAACCATATACTAAATCGCCGTATTTATCGTATATTTCCGCATAAACATTCACAAACTCACCTCCGCCGTGCAGCTTTTGTACGAGAAAAGAAATCAAGTTTCGCTATTTTCTTTTCTCTTTATTAGACAACTAAAACTGAAAAATGATACAATTTTTCTATTTTACTAAATTCCTATGTAACTCACCTGCTAACGCACTTGATTCTCGATACTCTTTATTGCTTTCTCCACACAGTTCTCTTCTAGATTCGAATAATTCACAATAAAATAATGCTGTTTTTCCTCTTGTTTATTCAAATAATAATCAGAGATTGCCTGTATTTTAACCCCTTTTTCTTCTAATTTTTTCTTTAGTTCCTCATCCGAATATTTCGTATCAATCTTTATTACAAAATGCAAACCGGCATCATTTTCCAAAATTTCGCAAC
>CADBNB010000027.1 GCA_902795895.1 uncultured Lachnospiraceae bacterium
CCAGACTTCCTCCATACCATTAGAGAAAAATGCTCCGATTTTTCTTGCGTTACTATTAAAATACAAAATGGTATTTAACGTAAGCATTTGTTCTCTACCCTGAATGAACACCGCCAAATATTCTTTCTGATAATGCTTCTTTTCATTCAGGTACTGTTTCATCTCATATCTGAATTTATCGAAATCTACAGGTTTTACGATATAATTAAATGCCCGTAATCGAAATGCTTCTGTAATATAATCCGCATTTTCAGCGATAAATATCACGTCGATATCGATTTTTCGTTCTCTTAAATATTCAGCAAGCTCTAAACCAAAATTTCCGCCAAAATCAATTTCAAGAAACAAGAGATTAAACTGAAAATCTCCAAATTCAATTCTCTGTTTTATACTTTCTACATCATCAAAACATTCTGTGGCGTAATCATCATCTATATCCACATCTTTTGCAACATAGTCAAGCAATACCGCCTGTTCTTTTTTACTTTTATTACAAATAGCAATTCTTAACATCTGTAAATCTCTCCCGTTTTTTACATTTCAACAAGTATGATGGAAATATTGTCTTTTCCACCTGCTTCCACTGCCTTATCAATCAATATCTTTGCTTTTTCTTCCAATGGTATCTGGTAGTTTTGCAAAATGCCAATCATGACGTCCTTCTCAACCATTCCGGTCAAACCGTCACTTGTAAGCATCACTATGTCCCCTTTTTGAACTGCCACAACTTCTGACACTCCCGGTTCCACGATAAACTCATCTTCCTCGATACCAAGATGCTGTGTAAGTGTATTCTTTGCTTTTCCCTCATCAAATCCACCAATCATGTCATTCATACGTTTCATACTTGCATTTTCTGTATGATCCGTAGTCATCTGAAATAATCTTCCATCACGATACAAAAAGCCTTTACTGTCTCCTAAATTGTACATGGCAATTTTATTATCTACATACTTCAAAACAGTAACCGTACTTCCCATAATCGCATTTTTTTTCTTTGCCAATTTACAAACCGATTTATTCATATGCTTGATTGCACTACGAACTGATGGAATTTGTCCTGCCTCGTTTTTCTTTTCGATATATTTTTTCAAAGTGCATACTGCATAATACGCGGCTTCTTCTCCATATCTTAATCCACCCATTCCATCAGCAATGGCACAGATTACTCTCTCACTTTTATCGACCTTGGTTTTATATATAAATGTATTATCTTCTAAATCTTTGATAACGCCATTACAATAAAGATTATCCTGGTTATTTGTTCTTACTTTTCCAACGTTACTTATACCTACGATTTCTATACACTCCATATTATTCTCCTACTATAATTCTTATTTCCTTCATTTTTACCATGGGATACCGTATTCACTTTTCATTTTAAACAACCGGTAACATATAACTGTCACATAAGCAAAATTAGTACCTGTTCCTAAATTTCAATTTACATTATGAATTATATCGCTTTTTTTTTCACACTTCAAGAAAAACATGCTTGAAAATTCATTTCCGTGCATATAATAATCAATAATCGTGTAAGTTGGAGTTTTTATCATGAAACGAAATATTTCACTTTCTACTTACGTTCATGCAGGAACTTTACTGCTTTCAGCCTTTTTAATATCCATCATTCTCTTTCAATGTGTTTTTCCTTTATCAAAAATTCACTCTATGGAAGCAAACAAAAGTCTTCCTATTTATTGCGTCGACACTCCTAAAAACATTGTCAGTCTTTCTTTTGATGCTGCCTGGGGAAATGAAGATACGAAAGATATTTTAAAAATCTTAAAAGAAAAGAACATCCATGTAACTTTTTTTATGACCGGAGGCTGGGTTTCTTCTTATCCGGATGATGTAAAACGAATTGCCAAAGCCGGACACGACCTTGGTAATCACAGCGAAAACCACAAACAAATGTCACAACTTTCCATGGATGCCTGCAAATCAGAGATTATGACGGTAAACGATAAAATAAAAGAGCTTACAGGTATTACTCCCACTTTGTTTCGTCCTCCCTACGGCGACTATAACAATACTCTCATAAATTGCGTAAAAGATTGTCATTATCACTGTATTCAATGGGATGTGGACAGTCTTGACTGGAAAAACTACGGGGTTGATTCAATTGTATCCACAGTGTTAAATCATCCACATCTTGGTAACGGCTCCATCATACTTATGCACAATGGAGCCAAATACACAAAAGACGCTCTTCCTTTGGTCATTGACGGATTACAGAAGAAAGGATTTGAGATTGTTCCAATTTCCCAGTTAATTTATCAAAGTGATTATGAAATGGACCACGAAGGCAGACAACACCTTATCCATTCGAACCATTCGTAGTTAACATCCCACTACATCCGGCGCAGTTTGGCTGGATATCTCTTTTTAGATTTTCTTCAAAGTACGGAGCACCAAGGTCTAGAGGCTTTATCTCTAAATCCAGCAAATCTCCAGCTACAAAACGCATACAGTCGGAATTTTCAGGTGAGATAATGCTTCCCTTAGGTACATCTATTTTTCCTTCGCTAAATACCATGTAACCAGAGAAGTACACACTTTGAAGTACCAATGTCAATCCGACAGTTACCGTACTTGCTGTCTGGTTATAATCCAGTAATTTAGCAATACCAAAGAGATTAATTCCCTGTTGCAAAGAATTGTTATCCGTGGTCAATCCAATGTTGTTGATTACAGGTGTCAGTCCTGCTGCATCATAGGTAATTCCATACGGTGCAAAGATTTCCAATTCTACACCGCTTGGGTTTGTATCTTCATCATAAGTAGGTGCTGTTGTATCCGATGGCAGGTAAACTGCTGTCGGAAATACCGTACCTAGCAATGTGCAGTTGGCATCATACAAACTGATGGCAAACTGTACTGTAATGTTACTTAAACTTACTGTATAGCAATTGCTTCTTCCGGGAATCTGTGTCACTTCCACATTGTCAGTTCCGTAAGTGTAGGTTAATCCAAGAACTTTAGCTGATGCACTGGTTGCCGTTGGAAATGTATCCGGTATATCAAAGGTTGTACAAAGGTTTATTCCAATTTCATCATATACTACCGGAGCGTATATGCTCAATCTCTTTGGTTCTCCACAAATCGGAGTGGTACAAACATCGCATGTCTGTCCATTCCCCATATTTTGCACCACATCACTGACAATTCTTGCTCTTCTTCGACAATTACATTTTGACATAAGCATTTTCCTTAAGGTTGTTTACTTTATCATATGTCATATTTTTCAAATTGCGCCATATATTTATAAGAAAACACTTGACTACAACGTTATTTTTAATAAGAATTGACTTGCTTTTATACGCAGCATTGTGTCGAAATAAATCATTTTAAACTTTTCAATAACGTTGTTGCAAAGGAAAGGTCCCTATGTATATTTATTTTCAACATTCCTCAAAAAAAGAATTTGTTTTCCACATAAAACATAACATATTATCCATTCATCCACTAAATACTTCCTTTTTCCAATCTCCCATCACCATTACCAACACTTATCTTTCCCATATTTCCCTTGTGGAATTTCGTGGACAGATTTTTTGTTCTTTTGTAAATACCAATGGAACTCTCACTATATTAACAATTTCCATACATCCTATCACCGTTAAAAGCACCTACGAATCCCACCTTACCTTGTTTTCCCCATGTCTTACTATTTTTCAAAATCATCTGCTTCTTCTCTATCTTACAAAGGAAACTGCAACTACCATCCACATAACCAACCCTTTTGAGCCAGATTTTCACTTACAATTAGAAGAAACAGAACCACTTCCTGATTTCTTTACTA
>CADBNB010000028.1 GCA_902795895.1 uncultured Lachnospiraceae bacterium
ACAATAAGAAATAGAATTATACATCCCACTATATAGGCTTTCAGTTTTTCTTTTTTCAGATGATACAATACCACCTTGTCTGATTTAGGCTTGATCCATTCTTCTTTTGGCACTTGCACATTTACTGCACCATATTGTTGTTGTTCAATTTTCTGTTCATCCATCGCTTCTACTCCCCCCAGTGATATTATGAGTATATCAAATTCATTAAGAAATGTCTCTGAAAGTGTCTTAAATTATGATACCATTATACCTTACTCTTTCCTTTAGTTTTTCAAATAATCATTTAATCATTGCTATATATCCAAATTCATTACCTTTAATTTGAATATCTACATTATCAACTATTGTATCATTTAGATAAAAGGACACATTTATACATGTATTACTATTTTCTGAGTCAAATGGTTGCCAAAAAATAATTTCGTTTTTATTATATTTCAATTTATTCCCCCAATCGTCTACCTGCCAAATATCATTTTCCGTAATATTATACTTTAGTAAGTTTCCTCCTCCTATTAAACTTGCTTCCATTCTGTCATATTCAATTTTTTCTTCAATTCTTAAACCAAGCGCTGGGAATGAGCTTTGTGTTACACTATAATATCCCACATTTGAAAACTTACTTCCTAACATAACCTCTTTATCACTTCCCAGTTGTGATGCATATACAACACATTGATTTGACTGAAATTTATTATTTAACTTAAACGAAGCCATTGTAATTGCTATACACGAAATACAAAGTATTACTACTTTAACAATCGTTTTTCTTCTCTTTATTTTACATGGGTTCGCTTCCAAAACATATTGGGGTTCTAAACCATTCATTGCCTCATTAAATTTATTCACTTTTCAATACCCCTCCTTAACAAGTACTTCTTTTAACTCTTGTCTCATCCTAAACAAAATTGTTGAAATTGTTTTTTTATTTATGTTTAACAACGAAGCTATTTCCTCAATCTGCAACATATAAAAGTATCTTAGCACAAATATTATTCTTTTCTTTTTTTTTTGATTTGACAAGTAAGCATTAATTAACCTTTTTAGTTCCTCAACTTCTATTTTTTCTTCCGCAGTTTCCTTTGCAGTAATTATTATCTCGTTCAAACTAAGAATTTCCACACTTCCCCCTCTTTTCTTTGCTTTTTGATATTTAAGATAATTAAATGCACAGTTTCTCACAACACATGCAATATATGCATCCAAATCTTTTGGTTTATTTGGTGGTATACTATTCCACAATTTCAACCAAACATCATTTAAACATTCCATAGAATCATTTTCATTTTTTAGTATTCCATTTAAAATTGTCATACAATATTTTTTATATTTTTTCTCAATTAACTCAAGCCCCTTTTCGTTTCTTTCATTTAATAGTTCAACAATTCTATAATCCATTGTTACCTCCTTTCACTTATATAGACAACAATTATTTCGCTAAATTTCAAAAAGACATAGAATTTTTTCCATGTCTTTTAACAGTTTAATTATATTTTTTTACTATTTCTTCTGCTTTGTCAAGTTCATCTGCTGAAAACTCACTTTTTTCTGATAAATCACCTTTTTCCTAATATAAAAATGTATTTCTTCCAATACAATTTATTTTTTTGTTTACATTTCCCCCAGTATTTGCTAGAGTATCAGTGGATAGGATTCTGAATGTACCTATACCTTTGGAAAACCAAACACTTTGATTACTCTTAGACCGCACATTTCGGCATCTAGCGAAAGCGGAGGACCAAATTAAGATGCATATTTAGGAGGTGACAGAGTTGAAAATTGGTTTTATCGGAGCCGGCAAAGTAGGCACTTCCATGGGAAAGTATTTTTCCATGCACGGGGCAGAGCTTAGCGGCTATTACAGCAAAACAGATGCTTCTTCTTTGGAAGCAGCACAATTTACAAACTCCAAACAATACTTACATCCACAGGATTTGATTGCAGACAGTGACTGGATTTTTATTACCGTCACGGATGGTGCCATTGAAACCGTGTGGAATTCCATTAAACATGAAAACCTTGCAGGCAAATACATTTGTCATTGCAGTGGTTCATTATCCTCAGGTATTTTTTCAGACATTCAGAACTATGGAGCATATGGTTATTCCATTCATCCGCTCTATGCAATTCCAAGTAAGACAAAATCTTATAAAGACTTAAGTAAGACTATGTTCACCGTAGAGGGAGACGAAACTCATTTATCAGAAATCACGGATTTTTTGAAAAGTCTCGGAAACAGGGTGCAGACAATTCCTACGGATTGCAAAGCAAAATATCACGCTGCGGCTGTATTTGCCAGCAATCACATGGTTGGGGTTGCCCACGTTGCAACTACACTTCTGACACAGTGTGGATTTGAAAAAGAGGACGCCCTTTGTGCCATTGCCCCTATGATGGAAGGCAATTTAGCACACATTCTGGAGTCCGGTACAGTCAATGCCCTTACAGGACCGGTGGAGCGAAACGACATTACCACCGTTTCTAAGCACATAAACTGCCTTCCGGATAGTTATGTGACACTCTACAAGGAGCTGAGCAAAGTGCTGGTTACCATAGGAAAAGAGCGTCATCCGGATTTTGATTATAAGGAATTAGAAAAGTTGTTATGAAAAGAAAGGACTTGTACATTATGAAAAACACCGTATTAACCTTACAAGAACAAAAGAAAAATAATGATAAGATCACGATGTTAACTGCTTACGATTATTCCACAGCAAAATTGATTGATGAAGCCGGCATTAACACCATTTTAGTAGGTGACTCTTTAGGAATGGTTATGCTTGGCTATGAAGATACACTTTCCGTTACGATGGAAGACATGATTCATCACTCTGCAGCTGTTGCAAGAGCTGCAAAAAATGCCTTCGTAGTTACGGATATGCCTTTTATGTCATATC
>CADBNB010000029.1 GCA_902795895.1 uncultured Lachnospiraceae bacterium
CTTTTATTCCAATATGGTTGAAGAAGGTTCTCCACAGCTTTGTATATTCGTCTTCCAATTCTTCTGAATGCTTGAGTCGTTCAAATTCCTCTTGTGTAAGGTTTCGGATATAAACCTCTTCATCCTTCGGATGTACAACCGCAATTTTTCGAACATCATCAATGATAATCCAATGTTCCGAAGGCATACGATCCACAAAATGTCTGGATACAAGATAAGCTACATTGCATTTGGGTTCAAAATGTGCAATATAGACCCTGCCATCTACAGAAGAAAAGCGCATAAATTCTCGGAAAAAATGACTTTCATTTCCCACTTTTCGCCTAGCTTCCAGAAGTCGCATCACAGAATCTTCCGTAAGCATATGGTTTACTTTTTTTCCTACCCGAAATCCTATTCTTAAATAGCGATAAATCACATCAAGCAGGTCTTCTTCTACTAAACAGGCATAATAGACCCTGATGTAGCTTTCGTCGGATATCTTTTGCCGGATAGAGCGAACAACTTTTTCCGCCTTTACAGGATCCGCATCAACATGAAAATATGCATCGAAGAAAGTCTCCTGCAAAACCGGCTCTCTTTCTAATCGCATATTGTCATGTCCATTTTTTAATGCCCACTCCCATGCATGATAAATGCAGGTCATCATGGATTCCAAATCATTCTCACACGTAAAAACAGTCAATTTTATGCACCTCCGAGATTAAAATCCGTAAATAGTGACATCTGTCTATTTTGGTTTTGATGCGCTAGTTGCCAGTTATCTGTGCTATTTAACGTCGTTAATTGATTAAGGATGTATTTTTCTTCTATAGGAGTATGATACATTATCTTACCACTGCAAGTCAAAAAATAGTGTGCTCTTTTTAAAACCACACCAATCTTCTTTAAATGATCAAATGTGAGTGTCCCATATCTTCTGGCTGATACAATTCTGGCTGCCGATTTTGGTCCAATACCAGGAATACGCAATAATAGTTCATAAGATGCTGTCTGTACTTCCACTGGAAACATCTCCAGATGCCTTAATGCCCAATCACACTTGGGATCAATGTTTTCATTAAAATTAGGGCGCTCTACCGATAACAATTCCTTGGCTTGAAAACCGTAAAAACGCAACAATCAATCTGCCTGATACAAACGATGTTCACGCAACAAGGGTGGCGCTGTATCTAGGGAAGGAAGTGCACTGTCCGCATTAATCGGAATGTAGGCAGAATAGAATACCCGCTTTAAGTCGTATTGCTGGTATAATTTTTGCGTCGTCTGAAGCAAGTGAAAATCTGTCTCGTCAGTTGCACCTATAATCATCTGTGTAGATTGCCCCGCCGGAGCGAAGGTACGCTTCAAATGATACTTACCACTAACGTTAGGTAAAGGTTTATCCGCTGAAGTAGTCGGAACAACGCCTGCCTTTATCATATCAGTCAAAGTATCCTCCTGCTTTATCTCCAGCTTCCTATTATGCTCAGAAAAAATACTATTCTTTATATATTTATTACCTCTACTTCGCTCCATACGAGCAGATTTTCCAATGGCTAAACGATGGTTCGCTATTGTATTACTTACCAATCCCATCGGTTTCATAATCGTCTCAAAACTTTTGTTGGGTGCCAGTTTTTTCAAACTTTCCTCTGTCGGCAATTCCATATTGATACTGATACGATCTGCTAAATACCCAGCCGTTGCCAATAATTCCTCCGGCGCTCCTGGAATGCTCTTTACATGAATGTATCCATTGAATTTATACTGTGTGCGTAATAACAGGAGTGTCTCACACATACGCTCCATCGTGTAGGTAGGATTGTTGATTACGCCGGAGCTCAAAAATAAACCTTCTATATAATTCCGCTTATAAAACTCCATCACCAAGTCACAGATTTCCTTAGGGGTGAAGGTCGTTCTTGGCACATCATTGGATTTGCGATTAATACAATACTTACAATCATAAATACAATGATTCGTCATAAGAATCTTCAATAAGGAAATACATCTGCCATCTGCTGCAAAACTATGACATATACCACAGGCTCTGGTATTCCCAAGGAATCCTTTCTTTCC
>CADBNB010000030.1 GCA_902795895.1 uncultured Lachnospiraceae bacterium
TACATTATCATCTGAGCTTGCGTTGCATTATCGACAGTTTTTAGCTCTTCAAATGAGTCAAGGATATCATCAACAGGTGTAGTTGCATCACCGGTTTCTGCATCTTTGCTGTGAGCATCTCTTAAATCTTTTGCGATTTTTACGATATCATTTCCGAGAAGGTTGTTAAAGTAATTATCTTCGGAAATAGAAGCTGTGTGATACCCCTTGGTATAAAAAAATGATTTACATATTTTTGATGCCAACGAATTATACACCAATCGGATTGTTCTGGTACGCAATGTACTGCTTTACAAAATTCTTTGAGATGTTACCAGTTAATTTGGGCTGAAAGATGTAGGCTATTAAATTAGATATAATGGATGACGTTGACCGCCAAATGATGTAACGGGAACGTCGTTATCCAAGAAAAATCTATTTCGATATTCTTGCATAAAAAGACTTCGAGAGTACATATATATGAAATGGAGGAGTAGAGTATGATTTTAGAAACAGAGAGATTAATCCTTCGTCCTTGGAAAGAGGATGATGCAGAAAGTTTATATAAATATGCAAAAGATCCAAAGGTTGGTCCTATTGCTGGATGGCCTGTACATACAAGCGTAGATAATAGCAGAGAAATAATAAAAGAGGTTTTATCGGCTGATGAAACGTTTGCGGTGTGTCTGAAAGAAGATAATGTTGCAATAGGCAGTATCGGACTATTTTCGCCGGCACAGTCCCACACAGCCATATCCGATGATGAGATAGAAATAGGATATTGGATTGGGGTGCCGTTTTGGGGAAATGGCTATATTCCGGAAGCTGTAAGAGTATTACAGAGGCACGCTTTTGAAGATTTAGGCTGCAGTGCAATGTGGTGCGGATACTATGATGGAAATGAAAAATCAAAACGTTGCATGGAAAAGTGTGGATTTGTATATCATCATACAGAGGAGAATAAACCATGTGCCCTCATGGGGGATGTTAGAACGGAGCATTTTTCTTATCTTACAAAGCAGCAGTGGAAGAATCGTCTAGACAAGGCATTAGTTTTATATGTTCATGGCAAGGGTGGTAATGCTGAAGAAGCAGAGTAGTATAGACATTATAGAAGTTAGGTGGAAACATGAAAATTGATTTAGCCAGAATAGGTGTTGATGATGCAGAAAATTTGTGGAAGATGCAAGTAGAAGCATTTTCTGATTTATACAAAAAATACCAGGATACTGAAACGAGTCCGGCAACTGAAAAGCTAGAAAAGATGATTATTAGGTTGGAACAGCCGTGTACATATTATTACTATATTGTTGCAGAGGGTATAAAAGTTGGTGCAATCCGGGTTGTTGACGTGAAAGAAGCGGGAAAGCCAAAGCGAATATCTCCAATATTTATCATGAAACAATTTAGAGGAAAAGGTTATGCACAGGAGGCGATTAGAGCAGTCGAGATGATACATGGCGGTTGTGATTGGGAACTAGATACCATTTTACAGGAAAAAGGCAACTGCTATCTTTATGAAAAAATGGGGTACTATCAGACGGGAAAAACGGAAGCGATAAACGAAAAATTAACGTTAGTGCAATATAAAAAAGAGTAACATTAGAGATATGTATATTAAAGATTGTCAAAATGAAATGTCAAATATAAGACAAATAGGTGTTTTGAACTGTGTGTTAGCTGAGAGTGAATGGATGTATTATTTGCAAAACGACAAATCTAAAGTAGGATTTTAGATTTGTCGTTTTTGCTAAATGTATTCAATGGGCAGAGCTAATAAGTTTTCACGTAAATACGTTTTTTTATCAATCAGACAAAGGATAACACCCATGCCTCTTTTTTTACCCTCGATTTTGTCTAAAACTATATTGGCAGCTCCCATATTGGCTTTGGGATTGCCGGACATTTTGATTTCAACAGGATAAAGTATGCCATCTTCTTCTATTACCAGGTCAATTTCGTTTTCTTTTGAGGTATTCTTATCTTTTCCGCGATAATAAAAAATGCTGAATTTGTAATCTTTTCCCTCGTTTGAGTAGGACTTTAGTATTTCGGATACCACGAATGTTTCAAACATATTTCCGGCAACGGCAGAGCATTTTAGCGCATCTGCTGTTAACCATCTTGTCAGATAGCAGGCAAGTCCTGTATCCCTGAAATAAATCTTAGGGGTTTTGGTTGCTCTCTTTAAAGCACTTGCACTATAAGGTTGCAATATATAGAGAATACCGGTTCTTTCTAATATAGATATCCAATTTTTTATGGTTGGTTCACTCACACCAACTTCGCTTGCTATGTTTGAATAATTGAGCATTTCGCCTGTTCTGGCTGCAACGGAAACTAAAAATTTGGTGAATGTAATGCCGTCTGCAGATACTAATTCATTAATATCCCTTTCGATATAGGTTGTAACATAAGAAGAGTAATATTCCTGCCAATCTCTGTCGGAATCGTATAATTCGGGATAAGAACCCTTATGAATGATTTCCCAAATGTTATCGTAGGATGTTAATTTCTTTTCCCGTTCCTTTAAATAGGCGTCGGTTGGTATAAAGTGCTGATTAAAATCTACATCAAATATTTCCCGTAAGGATAAACCTGTTAATTCGTGGATAGATACCCGCCCTGCAAGGGATTCGCTAATTCCTTTCATTAGTTCCAGCTTTTGCGAGCCGGATAGAATAAACAATCCTTTTTCGTCCGAATCGTCTACTTTTTGTTTAATATCTTCTAAAACACTATTTTCTTTTTGCACTTCATCAATAAATAAAGGACATGGATTGTTTAAAAAGAAAAGCTTTGGTTCTTCCTTTGCTTGTAATCTGGTTAATCGATCATCAAAATTGGCCCTATTAAAATCAGAAAATTCGTGCTTAATAAGAGTGGATTTACCAACCTGTCTGGCACCTACAATTAAAGTTACTTTGCTGGTTTTTACTCTTTTTTTTAGAATAGGAGTAATTGCCCTATTAATGTACGACATTTTATCATCTCCAATTATAAACAGTATATATTATTCCGTACAATGTGCTACTTCATGAACGTAAGGGGGGTATCGTTCACTGTGTAGAACTGTTTAACCTTATTGCAGGAATCGTTACAGTATTATATCTATATTATAGACAAAAATAAAAGATAATACAATAAAAAAGAGTGAAATCTAAAGTTGGATTTTAGATTTGTCGTTATGGTTGATGAAATATTTGACACCAAGAAATGTTTTGTGTTATACTGTACACATAATTTTTAGAGGAAGCGAGGTATTGCTATATGAGA
>CADBNB010000031.1 GCA_902795895.1 uncultured Lachnospiraceae bacterium
TCGCTTGTTGTAAACGAACCAAGATTCTTGCCAAACTGTTCCCTGTATGTTTCATAATTCTTTGTTGTGTGGAACCCAGAGAAATACATTGATGCTGTTTTATCATAAATTACATATGCTTTAATTGCATTTGCTTTCTCTGAATTATCTTGTGATATCTTTTCACCAGCAATCGAACTCGCAGCATTATTGAAAAACTCATCTAGTTTTGGGAGCAATTTTGACAGCAATCTATCTAGGTTATAATAGCCTCCCGCAACAGGCATCAGCCAACGTTTGTTGCTACTTGTTTTATATTCCAATTTCAACGCACCATTAGATTCAATAGTTTTGAAGCGAAGCAACAACTTTTCATATTTATAAAACTTAAAGACGAAACTTTTATAATTTTCTTTAGTATAAAAACCACCTGGATATTTTCCTTCTAACTTAATTGTAAAATCACAAATAAAATTATATGCGTCTTTATCAATAGTGCTTAAATATTTATCTTTGGGTTCAACAGTTGGCTTGGAACGTGTGTTATCTCCATGGCATAATAGTTTTTTTATTACCTCCATAGGACAACCACAGCCAATGCATTTATCTGCATATTCGCTAATTTCTTTACCGCATTCAGGACATTTAATTAAAGACATATTTACCTCCACAAATAACTACAATTAGTAATCACCATAATCATCTGGTTCTTTGTAACCCATATCTATTTCCCAATAATCTTCCTCTTGATCAAACGACCAACAAGACGCACTTGCATAACTTTCGTCTTGTGTGTCTTCATCAAATTCATCGCCATCAGAGAAAGGTCTATTTAGTTTAATAAGGGCTTTTGAATACTGTTCGGCTTCATTAGTTCCATAGAGCGAATCGCGGCGAACAGCTTCATCATACATTTCCTCAAGCCTTTTCTCTTCTTCTTTCATCAATGCGCTCTCTTCTTCTGCTTCTTCTTGATAACGAATCATTTCATCAAAGTCGTTTGTTTCTAACAACTCATATGCAGAAAGAGTGTATAAAACATACTTAGAATCAATGTTTCCTTCCCACTCAACGGAAGCGTTTGATAGTGTTGTATAACAACTCAGGAGTTCTTTATTCCTAGAATAATAACGAATTTCGCCAGATTTTGTTTTATATGCTAGTCGACTTAAAAATAATTTCTCAAAAGAATTTTCATTTAATCTGGTTTTGTAGCCAGTTGCTTTTGGATTTTTATGATACATTGGGTAGTAGGTTCTAAAGTTGTCTTCTTCGTAAAGAATGCTGCTCTTTAAAATAACCAAAGTTAAGCCATCTAATTTATTTTCTTTTTCGAGTTTTTCTAAATAAAGCACAGGAAATCTACTTATGAAGAAAAAATGAGTCTCTTCTTTATTGGCAAAAGAATAACTTTTCGTACTGTTCAAAGTCTTAACAAGAAAACCTATGTATTTGATTCCACGCTCGGTGATTATTTTTTTTAATTGTTCGCCTGCCATTATCAATATTTAGCTTACTCTTTATATTATAAATTCTTTCTAGCATTCCATAAAAGATGAATACAGAGGGTTTAAAACATTACAAGCCTAATATTTTAATCAACCTATTGTCGAAATCATGGAATGACTTTATCTTTTGCTTGTTTTCTTTGGTCGATTCTTTTTCGACAAATAAGAAATAATCGAGATCGCCTTTTAAAACGTTCATGTTTTTCATAATCGCATCTAGCTGTTCTTTTAGTTCATCATTGTTTAATGTCTTTGCTAATCTTTGAATATGTGTAGCTTGAATAGCTAAATATAAGGCGTTCTTTTCCGGAGACATTTTTTTGAATTCGTTCTTCACCTTTTGTGAATTATATAATTTCATTCCGCCATACGCCGCTCCAGTAAATGCGACACTTAATAATAATGATTCCATCGCTATTACACCTAAACCAATTTGCATGTCACCAAACCCGTGTGCAGCTAAAGCAGTTGTTGTTGCGGCAGCAGAAGCACTAGCACCGGCTCCTAAAAGTATCGGCAAACAAACAATGCCCACCAAAGAAGCTACTGCAGCACCCATCAACAAACCTTTTTGAACATTTGACAAAGTAGTAGGAGAAACAGCATTATAGTTGTCTTCAAGTTGTTTTTTGATGTTGATTAATTCGTTTGGGTTGCCAAATAAAGTAACCGAGACTTCTTCAAGCCCTTCTTTTACATACTTATAGTCATACTCACTATCTAGGACAAGCGTGCATGCAAATACAAGTTTTGATAATCCTTTTGTATCGTCATTGAATAAGGAATCAATCAAGTCAACAGCTTCGCCTCTTGTCATTATTGTTGTGTTTTTAGAGTTAAATGATTCAAGATCAGATTCAATCTTTGTATCTTTCTTATCATAACGACCGACACCTCTTTTAAGGGCATTGCTAATATTTTTCATTGCTCCCTTAAATGTGCGTTTTTCTTCTTCGACAGATCTAGTATCTTCAACGTATTGATCGTTAAGTTTTTTAGCCGTTAATAATCTTAGTTGTTGGAAAAATACGAATAAATCTTTTTCGTTGTAAACATTAGTTAGTTCCGCCATTTTTAATTTCCTCCTCAATTAGATTTTTAATCTTTGCAATATCGATTTTGTTTTTGTTGTCTTTTAAGAGCTTAGTTATTTCGTTTATGTCAGAGTCACCATCGTTGTTGGAAAAATTAGCGTGACAGAACTCCACTATGTCTTTTCGTTTAGCATTTGGTTTGCTCATTAACTCGAACAACTTAATGAATGTATAAGGAATTAAATCTAATTCGCCATTATCATAAGCATTTACATATTTGTAAATAGTTGGCCTTGTTTTACCTGTTAAATTAGATAATTCCGTTATTGAAAAAAGAAGATTATTTTGGATCATAAATTCTTGGTTTCAACTCCTTTAAGTAAATATCTAATTGTGAATCATATTGTTCTATCAATGATAAGTATGTGTCTTTTAGTGATAACGGCACATTAATAGACTTCTTGTCTTCATAAATAATTTGGAGCAATTCTTTTGTCTTCCTAAGATCAAAGGATGAACCTTTCATATTAGAACCACAAATTAAGCCAAATACTAATGCACAGGCATTATTTCCTTTGCTTGCTCCATAGTTAAAAAGCATCCAAGCTTCACCGCCACAAGAATGTTTTTTAGGCCCGTTTTGTATAAGCATCAGGCCGAAATATAATGCTGAATGGTAATCAAAGTGTTCAAAAAGAGAATCCAATATTAAACATCTTTCTTTTCGAGGCGTTTTCTCGTTTAAACAAATAAACACATATTCGTTATATGCTCCAGCGTGTGAGAAATCAAATTCGTTAGCAAGTCTAAAATACTTGCCGGCTCTTATTTCACATTCGTTTTTTATAGAATCATCATAGAATCTTGTTGTTCTAGCCATTTCTTTATATGCGAGTGCGATGTTTAAAGCATTTAGCCCTTTTTGTTCGGATTTGGTATACTTCCAGGCTTTTTCTAACAAATCCATCTTTTCTTGTGTGAA
>CADBNB010000032.1 GCA_902795895.1 uncultured Lachnospiraceae bacterium
ACCTCCTTTAATTCATAATCGAAACAACCCTTAAATTGGTAAAGCAAAGATCTGATATTCTCATCATATTCATAAACCGCTAATGCACTATATTTTCCAACTTTAAATTTTGTAAAATGTGGAATAAGTTTTTCATAACAACTTCGGCATAAACAAAGATTGGTGTTAATCAAAGGCAAAATGCTATTTTCTTTAATTTGTTTAAAACATATCTTACAGTACTTCATTGCATTTCTTTATCTCCTCGATTGATTCAACAATAGACGATGTAATTTCCCTGCATAAATACACTATTTCACCTGTTGGAGCATCTTTTTTTCTGCCAACTCGACCGGATATTTGTACCAAAGCAGCAGAATCATAAATAGGATGATCAGCGCGAAAAATTATAACTTGCAGATCTTTTATTGTTACCCCTCTTTCTAACACTGCAGTGGTAACTAAATATTGATATTTCTTATTTTTAAAATCTCCAATAATATCAGCTCTCCCATCTCTTTTTGAATGGACGAAATTTCCATGTTTCACGAAAAGTGATAAGAATTTGTATACTCTTTCGCATATGCTAATAGTAGGAGTAAAAATCATTATTTGTTTTGACCTACTTTGAAATTTCTTACATTCTTTAATTAGGTCGTAATATATTAGTATCGAGCGCCTTTTCTTATAATATGGTACAGGCAATGGTTTTCCGTGAAATCTTTTATTTAATCTAAGAAAACCATCTTTGTTTTTCGAAAACTTTTCAATTGTCTTTTTGGATGGGGTGGCAGAAAGCATAATTGTTACACCTTTATTACTTCTTTTATAAAAAGCTTCTAACACAGGATTATCCTTAAAAGGAAAGGCATCAATCTCATCTATTATCAACAGATTAAAATATTTCTCGTATCTAAATAGTTGATGTGTTGTTAGACATATTAAGTCGCCATCTAATTTTGAAGTGTGACCACCATAAACACTGATTACTTTATTACCTTTGAATATTTGTTTAAGCCTATAAAATAATTCAATTACAACATCTCTACGTGGAATAGCAAAACCCACTTTGTCTCCATTTTTAATTGCATAAGAAATGGCATTTACTACAATTTCTGTTTTACCTGATCCGCATACAGCAAAAACTAGGCTATCAATCCCTTTCTTATAGTTCTCCACTAACTTATCCGATAATTCTTTTTGTTCTGGAGATAGCTCATATTCAAGATGAATAGATGCTTTCTTTGGATATGAAGGCTTGTGTTCTACTTCTTCGCCTTTAAAAGAGATACATCTACGGCAATATGGCTTACCATTTAAAATCCCAATAGAGTGAATATCAGTATTGCCACAAATCGGACAAACAAACGAATTCTGATTATCCATTTTTCTTGCCTTTCTTTTTATGTTTTGGTTTAATGATTGTGCTGGATGTTATTGTTTCACGATCATCATCTTGATGTATCTGTGTCCTTCCGGCTTTTTTTATGTCTGGATAAGACACATCAACACCATCTTTAAGTTCTATTTCAAAAAGACTAAATCTACCTTTTAAATCTCTTTTTTCCTGTTTAACAATGTATAACGGTTTGTAATATCCTTTAAGAGGGTTCGGTGTTATTTTCCAATTCTTTCTTCCTCCTGATGTTTTTGAGTGAGTTACTCTATGAAATACATATGTATTTCCTTCTTCGTCAACAATATATGCAGGATGATTGTTTTTAAAATAAATCCTAAAATGCCTTATAAATTTTTTCATATTCTTATTCCTTTCTAAGTTATGGATTTCGCGTTTTTGGGGATCCACAGACCGCAAAAACTAAACTATCAATTCCTTTCTAATAGTTATCCACTAACTTATCCGATAATTTTTTTTGCTCTGGAGACAATTCATACTCTAAATGGATAGATGCTTTCTTAGGATATGATGGTCTGTGTTCTACTTCTTCACCTTTAAAAGAGATACATCTTCGGCAATAAGGCTTTCCGTTTAAGCAACCGATTGAATGACTATCAGTATTTCCACAAATTGGGCATTTGTAAGATTCCATATTGAATTATCTCCTTTCTTTTGATTAAATATATCTACAAGTTGTCACGCAGAGCTAAATAGGCTCAGACAAC
>CADBNB010000033.1 GCA_902795895.1 uncultured Lachnospiraceae bacterium
CGAAACCAACGGAGATCTTGATCCTGCTCAAGTACTTATACCAATAGCTGGATTAGGTTTAGCCGGTGCTGCAGCTTCTAGAAGAAGAAAGTCTGATGGAACGGTTGCTGAAGACTATGATTATGATATGTATGAAGATGCATTTAATGGAAATCATATATCACAAGAAAATAGTCATGATAAGACGAGATAGGGGTAAAATAAAGTGAAAAAAAATGAAGAATACACTGTTGTGATTGATGGTAATGAGAAAAAAATTGAGGTTTTGAACTGTTTTGAACTTGGAAATGGTAAAACTTATGTAATATATAAAATTAATGATGAAGAAGGAATTTTTACTTCTTCAGTCATTGATGTTGATGAAGAAATTGTCCTTAGCGATATAACTGATGAAGAGATGGAACTTATTACAGGATTAATAAAAGAAGCAAACGAAAAAGAGGTGTAACGACATGGCACAAATGAATAAAAAACAACAAAAAGCTATAGAAAAAGAAAATAAAAAGCTAGAAGAAAGATTGCAAAAACTTACTGATCGTACATTGACTAGGATGATTAATAGATATGCTAAAGAAATGGACGATGCTGTTTCGCTTATTGAACAAACACATTTAAGTGAATATGATTTAAGTGCAGTTGATAAGCAAATGGATAGGTTACAATCTTATAGATTTGATTTCTTAAAAAAATTAGTTGATGAAAAGAATCGTCGTGGCAATAAAAAGATTGCTTTACCACAAATATCTTTGAAAAAAATTATAAAAAGTGTGATTACGGAGTCAAGACTGGAGAAATTTGTGGCTAGAAAAGGTAAAGAAGGAATTGGCCGTAAAATTGTTCTTGAAGGTAAAAAAAGATTTAATGACGATTTTACTGAGGCTATGTGTTCTGCAGATTTGTCTGTGTTAAGTTCTTATGTTTTAACTGATGATAAGTTAAAACAACATGAAGATATTGTTTCTGATTATATTGATGAATATAAATCAAATAAAGATTTAAATGATAAAATTGCGCAGTGGGATCAACTATATTTTGAACAAATGCAAAATATGATTGGCTATAGGAACCATTTACGAGCTAAAGAAACTGATAGATTGCTTCAAGCGTGTGATGGTTATTACCAAGATGAAAATAATAATCTTGTATATATGTATAATGGTGAAAAGTTTATTATTCACGAAGATACAAAAGTCCAGGATATTCAAAAATTAATTAGTAATATAATTGAAGATGAAAAACAAGTTAATGATGAAAAAAATACCGAGGTTGAAAAACAAGAACCAGAGGTACAAGTTAATACGGAACAATATGTTCAACCTGTTGAAGAAACGCGAACTAATGCGAATGATAATTTAGCTATAAAAGATTATACATCGTTTGAAAGTGGAAAAGAATACTTGGAATACTTAAATGATGTTGTTAAAAATATTGGTGAACAAAAAGGGTATAATAAAGCTCAGCAAAGTGAAATGTTATTAAGATTAATGGCAGATGATACGCTTAAAGAAGCGACTGATTATGTTGAGAAAAATGTTGATAATTTATCGGAAATACCTGAAGCCGTTTCACAAGCAGTAAGGAAAGAGGCAGCGTCTGGTAAATTAAATAATAATCCAAATGAATCTCAAAATACTAATGCTACAAGAAAAGTTGCTATGATATATCGTAAACCAACAGAAAATAAAGCTACTAATCCTGAAAAAGTAGCTGCTTCTGAAAATGTTCAAATACAAGGCCCACGTATTAGGCTTTATGGTAAAGATGTTTCTGCAATGGTTCAAAAAGATCGTGAGGTTCAAGACGATAAGCATATGGATGGTATTGAAGAAGTGGTAAATGAAGCTGTAAAATATGTACCTGAACCTGGAGAAACTGAAAAACCGCAATTAGAATCCAATACTTCTGAAAATGTTCAGACACAAGGTCCACGTATTAGGCTTTATGGTAAAGATGTTTCTGCAATGGTTCAAAAAGATCGTGAGGTTCAAGCCGGCTTTGAAGAAGCTAATGTGGAAGAAAATGACTTGGTAAGTGAGTTAAACGAACCGGAAATTATTACTTATTCGGAAGAAAAGCCTGTTATTTATGATGAGCCTGGAGTAGAAGCGCCTACGATTTATGATCCTTTTGCCGAAATTGATATGGATGCATTACACGGTATGACTAATGATGGATCTGTACATAAATCAAGACGTTAATTATTTTGTTATAAAGGTAGACTCTTATTTAGGAGGCTGCTTTTTTGTTGGCATTGACTTTTCCTA
>CADBNB010000034.1 GCA_902795895.1 uncultured Lachnospiraceae bacterium
AATTTACGTAATCTTTCCCATGGATCTTCCTTAAGGAAACGAAGGGAAGCGTCAAAAGTAGCTCCTCCCCAACATTCTACAGAATGATATCCTACTTTATCCATTTTATCAATAATTGGCAACATCTGCTCAGTTGTCATTCTAGTAGCAATAAGCGACTGATGAGCATCACGAAGCACTGTCTCTGTAATTTTAATTGGTTTCTTTTCCATTTCTGCCATTACAAAAATACCTCCTATATTCTCTCAAATACATTTTTCAATACAGATGTCAGACAAGGTAACGCTGACATCTGCCCCTATATTACACGTTAAAAATCGCCATAAATACACCGGCAGCAACTGCTGTTCCGATAACACCGGCAACGTTCGGTCCCATAGCATGCATTAACAAGAAATTTGTAGGATCAGCCTCGGCTCCAACCTTCTGAGAAACACGGGCAGCCATTGGTACAGCTGATACACCGGCAGAACCAATTAAAGGATTAACCTTACCTTTCGTTGCAATACACATAAGTTTACCAAAGAATACACCTGCAGTCGTTCCAAGCGCAAATGCAATCAATCCTAATGCAACAATCTTAAGTGTTGTTACCTGAAGGAATGCTGTAGCACTTGTAGAAGCACCTACGGAAGTACCAAGTAAAATAACTACAATATACATCAAAGCGTTTGATGCTGTCTCAGCAAGCTGATTTACAACTCCACACTCTTTGAATAAGTTACCAAGCATCAACATACCGATAAGTGGTGCTGTTGAAGGTAATAATAATACAACAACAATTGTTACAATGATTGGGAATAAGATTTTCTCAAGCTTAGTAACTGGTCTAAGTTGTTCCATCTTAATCTTACGTTCCTTCTCAGTTGTAAATAACTTCATGATTGGTGGCTGAATAATAGGCACCAATGACATGTACGAGTATGCAGCAACCGCAATCGGTCCCATAAACTCAGTCTGTCCTAACTTACTACATAAGAACAATGAAGTAGGGCCATCAGCTCCACCGATAATTGAAATCGCAGCAGCAGCTTTTGGATTAAAGTTAAGAACAATCGCCATAAGATAAGCACCAAAAATACCAATCTGTGCAGCTGCTCCTAACAAGAAACTCTTAGGGTTTGCAATCAAAGGACCAAAGTCCGTCAAAGCTCCTACTCCCAAGAAAATCAATGAAGGCAAAATACTCCATTCATCTAATGTGAAGAAATATCTAAACAAACCGGCAACACCATTTGATGTTTCCTCTGAAGTTGCCATAATATCAGGATACATATTTACCAAAAGCATACCAAATGCAATTGGAATTAAAAGCAATGGCTCATATCCCTTCTTAATCGCCAAGTAAAGGAATACTAATGCAACCGCAATCATAACGTAATTTCCCCAATACAAATTCGTAAATGCGGTCTGATGCCATAAATTTGTCAACGTATCTGTTACATATTCCATATTAACACCATATCTACTATTCTTATTTTCTAAAATAGTAGAGCCACGTAAACTTCAAGGAATTGTGGCATTCCCTTTCTATTTTATTTTCCTTGAACTATGTGAAAAATTAGTTTAATGTTGCTACTACAGCTCCTGCTTCAACCTTATCTCCGTCAGATACGTTGATGCTTGCTACTGTACCATCCTGTGGTGCAACTACTTCATTTTCCATCTTCATAGCTTCAAGAACAAGGATAACATCACCCTTCTTAACAGCCTGTCCAGCTGATGCTTTTACTGAAACAATCTTTCCCTGCATTGGTGCGTTAATCTTAACACTACCCTGTGCGCCTGTTGCTGCTGGTGCAGGTGCTGCAGCTTTTGCAACTGGTGCTGCCTTCTTAGCAACTGGTGCTGCTCCAGTAGAAGCTCCCTCTTCAACTGTAACATCATAAACATTTCCATTTACTGTAATTGTATAATTTTTCATTCTAAAAATCCTCCTTAATATCGTTTCGATACATAGATTACTTCATTTCAATTATCTATTCTTTTTCCACTTACTGTTTGTTCTTCTCTTGATTGATGTGATATGAAGTCCATCTGCTGATGCTTCACTTCCCATACTAGCCATAATAGCTGCTGTAATAACTGCCACAATTTCTGTGTCATCCGTAACATCTACTGATTCTGCTACTGCCGCTGGTGCAGCTACCTGTGCAGGCTGTTCACTTTCTTTCTTTCCTCCAAATAACATTGGAATAAACTTGAATAAAGAAATAATCAAGGCGATGAAGATTAATACAGTAAATACGATACAAATAGACATCACCGTGTTTATTCCAGCCTTTGCAAGCTTATCCGACATAGACTGATTTGCTTCATCATCTTTTTCGACAAACTTCTCAACGGAATAATCTTTTACTTGTCCATCACTACTAAACACAAACTTAAACTCTGCATCTTCATTTTCATATGATGCAATTACGACTGCTGTAATATCTTTTGTACTTGGATCTACAGAAACATCTTCTTTCTTAACGCTTTTGAAATCACCGATTTCATTTCTTAAATCATTCCAAGCCATATATCTTTCAATGTCTTCCTGCTCCATCTGGTCTTTGTTTAGCTCTACTTCTGAAACAAAATCATAGGAATTCCAAGTACCAATAAAAGACTTAATCTGTGAAGTATATGTGCTGTAATCTTCCTCTGTTGTAGCGCCATCGGTAATTGTTTCATTTGCATCTGATGAAGCCATCGCAATGCTTGGAGCAATACCAAGCCCTGCAAACAAGCAAAACATTGCCAATAAAGCTACCAGAACTCTTTTTTTCATAATATTGTTCCACCTCACTTAAATGGTTCCATTCTTTTTAAAAGGTCTGTCCTCACGTTTTGTAAATAACATCTCGAATGCAAAAATCATCTGCTTTCTTACAGAACTTCCCTCAATAATATTATCTACATAACCACGTGATGCAGCCGCATCTACGCTACTCTGCAATTTTTCATACTCTGCAGCTTTTTCTGCAATCTTTCCTGCTGCATCTGAAGCATTTTTAATCTCATCTGCATACATAATCTTAGCAGCCTGTTCTGCATCCATCATACCAATCTTTGCATTTGGTAAAGCGAACACCAAATCAGCACCAATATGAGCTGAATTCATAGAAATATATGCACTTCCGAAAGCTTCTCCTACAATAAGATTAACCTTAGGAACATCTGCATTCGCAAAAGCGTAAGTAAGTTTTGCAACCTGATGTCCGATATTCTTTTCTTCTTCTACAGTGCACTTATATCCTTTTACATTTGTCAATGTAAGAACAGGAATTGCAAAAGCATTACATACATTTACAAAATGTGCAGCTTTCTCACATCCACTTGTAGTAAGAGCTTTTTCAAACTCTTCTACTTTCTTACCTTCCTCATCAACTACTGCAGATGCATTTGCAACTACACCAACAGTCATACCGTTTAATCTGATAAATCCTACAACCATGTCTTTTGCATAGTCTTTCTTTACTTCCATAAAGAAACCATCATCCGAAAGATCACGAATTGCATTTCTTGGATCAGACAAATCACCATCAAATGCAACTGATGCACGATTTAAATCATCATTGCATTCCTCATATGAATCACAATCTTCATTGTTTGATGGAAGCAATGTAACTAATGTTCTGATTTCATTGAAAATCTCGCCTTCTGAACAAACGAAATCAACATTTCCGTTTTCTGACTGGAACTTAGCAGATGCAGTATCTAACTTATCTGTATAATTTCCGTCAAGTACATTTGGAGAACTTACAAATACCTTTGCATGCTCTGATTCCATGAACGTAAAATCACCTAAAGCATTTGCAACTGCAACTCCACCACCGCAATTACCAAACACTGCAGTAATCTGTGGAATCACACCTGATGCCATCACTTTGTTTGCATACACAAGACCAAATGCGTCCAACGCATCTGTTGCCTCCTGCAAACGCATACCTGCACAATCAACTAATCCAATTACAGGCACCCCAATCTTTCTTGCCAAATTGTAAACATTGACAATCTTCTTTGCATGCATCTCGCCAATGGCTCCTCCCAGCATGCTTGCATCCTGGCTATACACGTATACGATATTTCCATCAATCATACCATATCCGGTAATAACACCATCTGCAGGAACATCCTTTCCATCAAGGTTGAAATCAGTGTTTCTTTTCGTTACTCTCGCACCGATTTCTACGAAACTGTTATCATCTAACAGGTTCAAGATGCGGTTCATCGCTGTTTGATCTGAACTACCCATTCTATCAGCCCTCCATTTTTTTATTGCCCAAAGGCATTTTTTTACTATATATCAAAGCCGAAGCTTAGTCTCCAACATAGATATACACATATTAAATTATATATGTTACGAAAGAAAAAATCAACAAAATACAATTTATTTTTTATTTTTCACAAACACCAAAAATTACCTTACGTATACTTTTCTTATTTCCTATTTTTTCCTTTCTTGTGGTTGCATGGTAATTACCGTCTTATTATCAATTCTCTCTTTCTCTTTTTTCATAGAGTAAAACACAGTAACTAAGATTGATAGCAAACATAATGAAATATTTATAAGCTTAGGTTCTGAAATCAAATCTCCACCCAATTTCGTACACAAAACATAAGGTACTAAAATCATAGTAAAGGTATATACAAAGGTAAAAAACAACAAATTTCCACCTAAATCTGTTCTTTGTTTTACCGGTTTTTCAATCACTTTTTCAATAATACGGTCTACCTTAACCTCTTTCTCCACAATATTGACATTACTGTCAATATTTTGAAGAGCATCAATAAAAATTTCTAAAACATTTTCTTGTTCCCTGTTTTTCTTTAATGCATTAAGCGCGGTTCCTAAAAGGTACTCTGCGTTTTCAATTTTTGCCACAAATAACACCTGTTTTATCATTTCCTGAAAGGAATCCGGATTGATTTCCAATAGAACCGGCAAATAAATATACTTTAACTCCATAGAAACAGGTTCAACAAATACATAATTTATATCCGGCATAATGTTCGAAATATTCCCTCCGACTTCCTGAATCCTCAAAAATCCCCTTGCACATAAAAGTAATAATTCTTTCGCATCTTCAAAACCAAATGTTTTCACATTTAAATATTCTGCAAGTGATATATACTCTCCAAAATGATACAAAATGCGGTTATCTACATTTTTATCCGGATAAAAAGGAACAACAAATTCCGAATTTTGTAACTTTGAAAATATAGCACAATCCATTTTACCTTCGTTCACCAAATTAAGTAATAATTCAGTCTTACTCTGACCTTCTATTTTCACCTATAATTCCCCCTAAGTATTGAAATGCTCTTTTGAAATTCTTGCAAAAAAAACGAAAGTGCATTTAATTTCACGGCTTTTTTCACCCACCATCTAACATAACCTCTAGGTTAGATAAAAAAAGTTTCTATATCACGGTTAAAATTTTCGTATCGTATCCTGACTGTCATCCGTCGTATTCTGTATCTCCCGGATCTGCACGAAATAACTATAATCATCATTCACTTTTACTTCAACACGGTCTCCAACCTTTTTTCCTAACAACGCTGCCCCCAATGGCGAATCTATACTTATCATTCCTTTTAAGGAATTTCCACGTATCGTTGTAACAATTCTATATGTTTCACATTCATCGTCTTCTTCAAAATATACAACTACTGTATTATTCATTCCCACTTCATCCTCATTTGAAGAATCATCTACAATCTGTGCTGTTTTAATCATTTTCTCCAAATATCTTATTCTACTCTCATTTTGGTTTTTATGTTTTTTCGCAGCATAATACTCAAAATTTTCACTAAGATCTCCTTGGGCTCTTGCCTCTTTTACTGCTTCAATCGCCTCTTTTCTAACAACCAGTTTTCTGTGTTCAATTTCTTCTTCCATTTTCTTTATATCACTTTTTGTCAATTTATCGAACATTTTTAATCACTCCTAAACGCTTCATCAATTATCAATTATTACACACAACTTCACATTTAGCAAGAGTAAGTTCATATTTTCTGTTAACACTCAACTCTAATCCCGATCGAGATAAATGGACAAGTCCCGTTACATTTGCTATAATGTTACCAATACGACTATGATATCTAACTTTTTTAATATTAGGAGGCTTCATGAAAAAGAAAAAAAATCAACTCATTTTTTCCACAACATTATTAATATGTCTTTTTTTTGCTGAAATATTGCTATATATTCATCA
This sequence comes from uncultured Lachnospiraceae bacterium, assembly GCA_902795895.1. Lineage (GTDB taxonomy): Bacteria > Bacillota > Clostridia > Lachnospirales > Lachnospiraceae > CAG-411. The sequence goes on from CADBNB010000034.1 coordinate 6,204, forward strand.
TAAAAACATTATAAAAATCCCGACAGTTGCATTAGTTAAATCAACTCCATTTATCACAACTCCCCCAAAAACAAACATTCCTACTTCTTTACCTCAAAATGTCCCAACCAAAATTTATTCCTTTTTCCAAGGGCCAAAAGCATTAGAAAAAGGTCTCGAATGGTCAGGCAATTGGGCAAACGAATACTATGACGGAAACAAATTCGGAAGCTTTGGGTGCGGTTTGTGCTGTATGGCAAACTTATACTGTACATTAAGTGAATACGAATGTTCCCCTGTTGATATGTATAATTACGCAAAAGAAGTTTCTAACTATCAGCCAAGCTATGGTTACGGTGCCATTGACTGGAACGCAATGGCTACTACACTAAACTGTTGTGGTTTTTCTACAGATACAAAAAACAAGCCCGATAATTATTCAGATTTTCAATCAGATATAGAAAACTCCATCGGAACAGTAGTTCTTGTTTCCAGCCGTGACAGCGATGAATATTGGCAACAGACCCCCGGTCATTACGTTACTATATGGAATTATGACAAAGAAAATGACACTGTATTTTTGACTGATTCTGGAAACATTTCCCACAATCGTGATACAGTGCCACTATTAACAATTTTTAATTCCTTAAAAACATCCGCCGAGCATCAATATCTGGTCTGTCAAAACTACAACAACAGCCAAAATCTTTGGAAATGGAATCAGATTTCCGAAGAATGGAACCGCCCATAAACTTTACGAAAAAACAGAACACCTAATGTAATTCCTATACTATCAATTAATACGTCCCCAAACTTACCAGAGCGATTAGGGACAAACAATTGATGTATTTCATCTATTGCCGCATAACCCACACAATACAACATAGTAAAAATACTAATCCATCTTTTAGATCGTATATATAAAATAAACGGAAATGCAACTGTTAGGGCAAAAATAAAGTATTCTGTCATATGAGCCAATTTACGAATAGGTGTGTGTATCCTATCTTCCCATACCATTCGTTCTTCATCACTGAGGTGTTGACCGCTAATGTTCTCTATTGTAAGAATAACTCTTCCAACTATTCCCATGCTTTGCTCTGAAGATTTTTCACCATTGTTTGCAGAAAATCCCCATATAATCATCATCATAGCAAGCATCGGTAAAAATGCCATTATTCGTAATTTTTTCAACCTCAACACTTCCTTATTTCTTGATAGTAACTAAAATCGACGTTTCTATATTTCCTTTATATGCATATACCCGGACTTTTCCACTTTTCTTGGCAGTAAAAATACCACTTGTTCGATCTATAGTTGCTATACCACGCTTTGACAGACGCCATGAAACATCTCCTTTTATTCCACTCATTTTCGCCTCAAACATAAACACACTGCCGACTTTCATTTTTGTTTTTTTTCTGACAATCTTTATCTTTGGAGCTGTCACTTTAACAACACATTTTCCCCTTACTGTTCCTGTTTCATTACTTACGGTAATAACTGCATTTCCTGCTCCCACAGAAGTCACAACTCCATTATTTACAGTAGCAACTGCATTGTTCGAACTATTCCACTGAAGTTTTTCCGTATGGTTTTTAGGAAATGCAACTGCACTTAGCTTCATTTTTTTCCCATATCCATTAATCTTATATTCTGTCTTCTTCATCATAAGTAAATTGACAGGGATTTCGTATTGCAATTCAAATTTAGTATCAGAATGAATGACAAAAGAAAATTCCACACCATTACTCGTAACTATATTTTGAAAATGAAATTTTTCATCTTCCCATTCAACCAAAATATCAGAAAAAACATTTAAAACTGTTGGAACGATTACCACATCTAATGTTGTTTCTTCCTCAACTAAACTTCCGCTCTCAACTTCCACACCTTGATTGTATATCTGAATTTTCCCCCAATCAACCTGAGGTATAATTACTTTGTAGTAAGCAACATTTTCACTATTCGGCAAATTAGAAAATGCATACTTTGTTGCCACACATGGTTGCACCGGATAACACCAGCTTCCAACAGAGACCATCGCACTATTCGTGTAAGCCACGTGATTTCCAAAGCACTCGTCTGTCACATTAAAATACCGATGACTGGAATTATTTCTGGTATCATTCCATGTTAAATCTACATTGTACCAATCACCATCCAATTTCACCTGATTCCATGCATGTCCAACATTTGCACCATTTCCAACAACGTAATTGCATTCGATACCTATAGCATTTAGTAGCAACTGAAACGCTTTCGCATACCCTTCACAAACGGTTCCAGGACGTTCACCTGAAAAAACACTTTCTATCGTGTGCGCCCATCTTTCATCTTCTGGTTCATTAGTTCCTTCTTTGTATGCATATGTCATGTTTTCTGCTAAAGCATCATGTATGATTCTTTCCTTTTCACAAACATTTTTTACACCAGAAACCAATCTTAAATAACCATTAATGCCATTTTCAATTTTCTCCCACATAGCTGCTCTTAGTTGGCCGTCGTAGTATTCTTCCTGACAATGCAAATAAACACGAGTAACTATATCCCCCTCCTTAATCCAACTATATGTATAACCTTTTGACCAAAAATACTCCGGATGATCATAAAGGAACGAAACAGTTGCAATTGTAGCATTGTTAGCCTTTACATTTTCTTCAAACTCTACATCAACGGCATAGTAATTGTAATTCCTTTTATTTTTCTCACTTATACTTGAATACGGAATCGAAGTAGTGGTGGGACAATCAATGATATTCTTTTTTTTCATATCTTGCTTTTGTTCCGAAAGCACCGATATTGCATTTTTTCTTTTTTGACTATTACTCTTTCCCTGCTTCTGTACTGTTGTTGGTGCAGTTGTTGGTACAGCTGTTGCTTTCACAATAACATCATCACTTGAATAATGAAATTTTTCAGCAGCAACTTCCAATTCACTGTAAACATATCTCTGTTCATCATTTTGCAAGCAAGAATAACCATAAACACCAGAATATGAATTTCTTGTAATAGAACTAATCTTAGTATTTACTATACCATCTCCGTCAGTATCTAAATACTCGCACGGATAATTAATTTCTTTATCAACTTCATAACTTAGTAATTGTTTATACTCACTTGACAACTGAGGTTGTATTATTTTTGCTTCAGTATTTATAATTCCCTGTTGTCCAAATAATACACATAAAACAAGAAAGCAGGTAAGGTGTATTCTTATTCTTTGAATTTTCATTTTCAATCACACCATACTTTCATTACACTACGCAATTACAATCAATTACTTGTCACTTAATAAACCAAACTTCTTAAAAGGATATACTCTCAACCACGCTCTACCAACAATATCCTCTTTATTTATGTTTCCAACTTCTTCATATCTACTATCCTGACTTACCTCTCTGTTATCACCTAGAACAAAATACTCATCATCTCCAAGAGTAAATGGTTCAGAAGCAACCCCCTGATAGTTGATTGGATCCTTTCCATAATTCTCTTTCAACGGATTTCCGTTGATATAAATAGTTTCATCCACGATTTGAACAGTTTCTCCCGGTAACCCAATAATACGTTTTACATAATAATCGTAACACTCTTCATCCTTTTTATCGCGGACATTTTCATCGTAAAAATGATAAAATACAATAATATCAAAACGCTTAGGATTATCAAAGCGATATGATAACTTTTCAACAAGAATATTATCTTTATTTTTTAATGTATTCTCCATAGATGGTCCACTAACTTCCGTTCTCTGAACTACGTATTTAGGAACCACAATCATAAACATCAATGCAATAGCAACATATAAAGCTAATTCAAAGAATACAGACAACACTCTCTTAGCTAAAGTCTTCTTTTCTTCTTCTTGCAAATTTTCAGAAGAATTGTCCTGCTCTATATTTGGTTCTAAATCTGCTTCACCTGAATTAACAATTGCATCCTGTATTTCATGTTCCACAGCACTATTTTCAACTTCTATTGTTCCTTCTTTTTTTGTTCCCTCACTCATTTTGGTGACTCCTTCCTATTCAATGCTTCCAATTTCATCAAATGGAACCAATTTAAAACTTACTTTTCCCTCGATTTGATTCCTTTTTACAATGCCTACTTCCACATTTCTGCTATCTTTACTATTGTTACGGTTATCCCCTAACACAAAGTATTCATCCTCTCCAAGAGTAATGGTTTCTCTTGCCATTCCACCATCCTCAATCAAATCAAACGACTTTATTTCCTTTAGTTCTTCTCCGTTTATAAATACCTTTCCACCTTTGATCCGAACTTTCTCCCCAGGCATACCAATCACTCTTTTTACATATTGATATGTTTTTTCTTTCTTCACATGTAATACAATAATGTCATTTCGTTCTGGATTCTGTGTACGATAATGTAATCGATTTAACCACACATAATCGCCGTTATTTAATGTTCTTTCCATAGATTCCCCTGAAACCATCATCGGGAATCCAACAAAATGTTTACCACAAATAGCTATGCATGAAAAAATCACGATAAACCATAGCGCTCTGCTTTTTATAATTTTCTTTACAACTCCCACTATATCAAACCTTTTCTGCAAAGAAACTGATGGCTTCACAACAAAACCATCAGTTCACTATATACAGTACCTTTTATTCTTCGTCCTCATCATCACCTAAGATTTTAATCTTAGAATAATGCAATTCATCAATAGCAATTGACAAAGGTTTCTGACACTTGCTATTTTCATACTTAGGCTGAGCATGATCAATCAATTGTCTAGCTCTTTTTGATGTAGCCAAAACAATAGAATAACGACTATTAACTACCTTCTCCATACCTTCTTCAACTTCACTATTTACTACAGACATTAAATCTGAATACGATGGATGTAACATAATCCATTCTCCTTTCTATTACTAAGTTTTACTATTGTTTTTTTTCATATGTCATGATACTTGTATAACAGGCAAATCAAGTTTGTTCTGCCTATTTATCCCACGACTAAAGTCGCAGGTATTCTGTGTCAAATCATAAAAGCTCTAATTCTTTTTGCGTTTTTTCAATCAACTCAGAAAAGTCTTTTTCTGCATCAAACTTCTTTCCTTCCACTAACAAAGAAGCGGCTCTTTGAATAGTGTCATTTAATTCTTCCACACATTCGTCAAGCTTATCATTTACAGCAATATAATCATAGGAATTCATAAACTGACTTTCCTCTGCTGCACGTTTCATACGCTTGTTGATTGTCTCCATATCTTCCGTTCCTCTGCCAACCAAGCGGGACTTAAGTTCCGCTGCACTTGGAGGAGTTACAAAAATAAGTAATGCATCTGGAAACATCTTTTTCACGTTTAATGCACCCTGAATTTCAATCTCCAAAATTACATTTTTTCCTGCATCAAGCTGTTGCTGAACATACTTTTTCGGAGTACCATAATAATTTCCTACATACTGGGCATATTCAATCAGCTCATTTTTAGAAATCATGTCTTCAAACTGCTCTTTTGTCAGGAAGAAATACTCTCTTCCATTCTGCTCACCTTCTCTAGGTGCTCTGGTAGTAGCAGAAATTGACAATCCGTACTCATACTTTTCAAGCAACGCTTTCATAAGGGTTCCTTTTCCTGCTCCGGAAAAACCTGAAACCACTGTCAATATTCCTTGTTTACCCATAGTATTACTCTTCCACCTTTTTCGCAATCGTCTCCGGCAATAACGCTGATAAAACCACATGACCACTGTCCATCACAAGTACTGCTTTTGTCTTTCTTCCACATGTGGCATCTACCGCCATTCCATTATCTTTTGCACTTTGTATCATTCGTTTGATTGGTGCTGCATCGGTACCTATAATTGAAACTACACGTTCCACATTGACAATATTACCATATCCAATGCTAACAAAACTGCCCATGCAACTCCCACCTTACTCTATATTTTGAATCTGTTCTCTGATTTTCTCAATCTCAGTCTTTAAATCAATGGCACAATTAGAAATCTCTATATCATTTGCCTTTGACAATATGGTGTTTGCCTCACGATTCATCTCCTGAGCAATGAAATCCAGCTTTCTTCCTACATTTTCACCTTCGTCCATGGTAGCACGCATATTGTTAATATGACTGCGAAGCCTTACTGTTTCTTCGTCAACGCATACTTTATCTGCATAAACAATCATCTCAGTAGCCAGAACAGCTTCATCAATCTGCTTATCTTCCAATACTTCCTTAAGCTTTGCAGAAAGCTTGTTTCTTCGCTCTTCCATCATCTCCGGCGATCTTTTTTCCACATAGGAAACAAGTTCTAATAACTTATCCGTCTTTTCAATAATGTCATTTTTTAAATGTTCGCCCTCAAGTACGCGACTTTCCACAAACTTTTCGGCAGCCCTTGTTACAGCCTCCTCAAGTTCTTTCCACATCGCATCCTCATCAATGGCTTGTTCTTCCAGTGTAATTACCTCAGGATAGCGAGACAGACCTAAAATGGACACATCGTTTTTCATGTTCAACTGTCCTGCCAGTTCTTCTAAACACTTCCAATACTCCTTGGCTATACTTTCATTTAGCTTCACACATACCGTACTGTCTTTATACTCCTCGTATGTTACAAATACATCAACCTTTCCACGGCTGATATAATTTTTAAGCATGGTACGTATGGAAGTATCAAAATAACTAAGTTTCTTTGGTAACTTCACCGTCACATCACTGTATCTGTGATTTACAGACTTAATTTCAACCACGACTTTGCGTTCTTCGCTTACCGCTTCATATCGCCCAAATCCGGTCATACTTTTTAACATAATAAACACTCTTTCATCAATGGATGACAGCAAAAATCACTTCGCAAATACGATACTAAAGCAACTTTTCCCCATCTCCATAAATCTCTCAATCTATTATTTGTAGCTACATACTCCCAATCATTATAATATAAAGAAATACGTAAAGTCAACCCAATTACTCTCTTGTTCTAAATGAGGCTGCTATTCAATACCCAACGATTGTAAATGGGCAGATTTATGCATCTTTCAAAAATGCCACATATCCTTTTTTCGCTTCATATACGTCAGCTTTACTTGTAATTTCCCATGGTGCATGC
>CADBNB010000035.1 GCA_902795895.1 uncultured Lachnospiraceae bacterium
AAGTAATGTATCTGGAAATAAGTGAAGAAAATGTCTGCATTTCAATTTGAGGTGCAGGCATTTTTCTGTAGGCAATCCAATGACGAAATCATCATTTGTGGTAATAAATACGATATTTTCAATAATTGCCTTTGTAACAGGATTTTCACTTTATATAAAATCTAAAATGGATTGTTCCACCTGGTTTCTATAATCTAATTTGCTTCCCCTATAAATCGATAAAATAGGAATAGCACCCGCCAGTGTAAGTGCCGGTTGGGCATAGATTGGCTGCGTAATGGCTTGCTCCAAAAGTGGTGCTAAGAAAAATGCTTCCATACATGCCTGCCATTTTGGAAGTCCGGTAAGGACGTTTGCACGAAATTGTTCTTCTTTCTGTTTGTGAAGTAATACCAGACCTAGTAGTGGCATAGGCTCCGTGGAAAAATTTCCTTCGTATGGTTTTAAAAATTTATCTTTCATTTCATCGATGTAAATCATTTCATCCAGTGAAATATCTTGTTTTACAGCCACGTCCCGACACAGTTTTTGAAATGGAAATGCCGGATATGCCAAAGCTTTGTCTTTTTCAGGTATCGTTACAAGGGCAATATCATCCGCCATTAACCGGTATCCTTTTTTTAACAGTCGGTTGGTGATGGTTGATTTTCCTGTGCCGCTGTTTCCACTGATGATTATGGCACCTTTTTCATTTGCAATGCAGGAACCGTGAATGGCAAGGTCACCTCTTTGATGAATCAGCATAGCCATCCCCCAGCCTAAAATGTAAGCTCCTACCAGTGGCTTGAAGTCCGGTGATTTCAATTCATATTGAATGGTGTTTCCGTTAGTGATAAGCAGGTAGCAGTAATCGTTTGATATGTAGCCTGTAGTCAGATTGAAACCATAATAGGTATCAAAGTCGGCTTTCAGATGCTCTGGAAATGGTGCTTCTTTTATATGTATTGTTTTATCTGTAACCAGCTCGTTTTCACTAATGGAAATGAGCTGTGGAAGTTCTATATCTGAAGTGACGGTTAATCCGTACAATTGATAGAAATACATGCAATGCCCCCTTATATACTAGTGCGATGTAATAATATATGCGTTTTTGCCGTGTTACCAAGCAATAACACGGTTTGTGTTTATATTAATTTTACTATAGAAAACTGGCTTCGTCCAATAGATTTCAGCTTGAATGCTATGTTCTTGAGAAATATTTAGGTAGACGGGCAGATGAAACCTCGGTATAATGAAGATAAGGTGAATGTAAGTTAGATATTTCAAGTGTTAAAGTGCGGTTGGAATAGAAAAGTACAAAAAATGAAATTAATATGGTGAACGTGAATAAAAGATTAGAATGGAAAGGTGGGAGAAGGATGGAATATCAGCCATTGCCCATTGGAGTAGAAGACTTTGGAAAGTTTTATACGGATGAGTACTATTATGTGGATAAAACCTTATTTATTAAAGAGTTATTAGATAAAAAGGCAGTAGTTAATTTGTTTACCAGACCAAGACGTTTTGGAAAAACATTGGTTTTGAGTATGCTTCAGTATTTTTTTGAAGATGCTTATGATTTGAGAGGAAATAAGACAAGTTATAAACATTATTTTGAACAGCTTGATATTTGGAAAGCTGGAGAAAAATACACAAAGCACCAGGGAATGTATCCTGTCATTTTTTTGAGCTTAAAAGCAGGAAAACAAAAGGACTATGCCACTAGTGTTGAACAGTTAAAATATATTATTATAGAGGAATTTGAACGGCATTGTTATATTTTGGATGAAGATATCTTAAGCGAAAAAGAGAAGTTGACATATAAGTCGTATTGGTACGGAGAAAAGTCGGATAGTGAATATATGCAGTCACTGAAGTTTTTGTCCAGATGTTTGGAAAAGTACTTTGGACAGAAGGTGATTGTTTTAATTGATGAATATGATGTTCCATTGGAGAGCGCATTTTTCAGTGGATATTATGAAGAGATGGCTGGATTTATTCGAGGGCTTTTTGAAAATACACTTAAAACGAATAATTCCCTGTATTTTAGTGTCATTACGGGATGCCTTCGTATTTCTAAGGAGTCAATTTTTACCGGATTAAACAATTTGTATATCAATTCGGTTCTTTCGGAAAATTATGGAGAGTATTTTGGATTTACAGAAAATGAAGTGGAGAAGTTGTGTGATGATTACGGAATGCCTCAGAAGTACCAGGAAGTAAAGGAATGGTACAATGGCTATACTTTTGGAAGAAATAATATTTATAATCCATGGAGTAGTATTTATTACATCAGTGACCATTTGGCAAATATCAATGCCTATCCTGCGAGTTACTGGGTGAATACCAGTGGTAATACTGTTGTGAGGGAATTGATTGAGCGGGCGGATGATGCCCAAAAAGAAGTGATTGGAAATCTTATTGCAGGAGAGAGTGTCACGATACCTGTTCACGAGGATATTACTTATGGAGAGATTTATGACAATATGGATAATCTCTGGAATTTTATGTTCTTTACCGGATATTTTAAGTGTGTGGCGGAACAATTTGATGAATGGAAAGAACAGCGTTTCATTACTCTTAAGATTGTTAATAGGGAAGTAAGATACATTTTTATCAATAAGGTGGATGGCTGGTTTGTTGACAAGATGAAAGCTACTGACAGAACGTCACTTTTTACCGCCATTATATCAGGAGACACGAAGCAAATGACAAGTGAGTTAAACAAGTTGTTACAGCCGATTATCAGTTATCATGATTATTCTGAAAACTATTACCATGGCTTTTTAGCTGGTGTGTTAAGTGGAATGGCAAATTATGTGGTTCGATCGAACCGTGAGGCTGGAAAAGGCAGAAGTGACATTTTTATTAAACCTTTGTCTCGATTTGATACGGCATTTGTTATGGAACTTAAAGTGACAGATGATATTGATGATTTGGAAGAAAAAGCACATGAAGCTATTGAGCAGATTATGGATAAAGAATATGAGAAGGAGCTTCGACAAGACGGTTACAAAAAAATCGTCAGGTATGGAGTGGCTTTTGCAAAGAAGGATTGTTTGGTGGTGAAGGATTCGTGCAAATGAAAATAAGAAAAGCCCAGTCTTCGGAATCGTTTTTGGTAAGTGCCATATTGGCGGTATCCGGAGGATTTCAGGATGCATATACGTACAATACCAGAGAGCAAGTGTTTTCCAACGCCCAGACCGGAAATGTGGTGTTGATGAGTCAGCATTTTATGATGCAGGAGTGGTTAAGCGGATTGCATTATCTGGTGCCTTTGGTGGCGTTTGCTCTTGGGGTGGTTGTTTCAGAGCAACTTCGGACAAAATATAAAAATGCAAAAAAGATACATTGGCGACAGTTAGTTGTTTTGATTGAGGCGGTATTGCTGTTTTTGGTTGGTTTCCTTTCTTACAAACACAATATGACTGCTACAATGATTGTTTCCTTTACTTGTGCCATGCAGGTACAGGCCTTTCGTAAAATTAAGGGAAATGGTTTTGCCACCACTATGTGTATCGGAAATCTTCGAAGCGGGACGGATGCATTGTCTTCTCTTGTTCGGACGAAAGAGAAGCCTTATGCAAAGAAAGTTTTGTATTATTATGGCATTATTTTTGTTTTTGCCATTGGTGCAGGAATTGGAGGAATATGCTCTATCTATATAGGAATTAAGTGCATTTGGGTGTCGTGTATTCTTTTGATGCTGGCGTGTATTGCCATGCGGAAGGAGTATCGATAGATGATGTGCGTATATATTGGGGATAGACTATTATGAGGGTTTACTTTAAATATGTCCTGTGATAGAATGAGTGTAATAAAGCAGAGTAGAAGTTGATGCGTTAAGTGTCCCATGAACGGGGAGTTGTCATGGGAACGAAAGGATTTGTTCTTGCGGTATCAATTTCGCATCCCACTGTGATACATGTTAAAATGTAGTATAGCGATTGATAGGAAGAGGTAACTGCTTTTTGTGGTTACCTCTATTTTGCTTTATAACTACATTCAGAACCACGCACCTATGACGTGGATTATGTATATGTTGCGCAAGGTTTTAAAGAAAATCGCTATAAGATAGGAGAATTAAGATATGGAGAGATATCATCAGATACTGACACACCCATTGTTTCAAGAGACAATGGAAGAGTTAGGAAAACTGGAAAAAGAACGAAAATTTTGCAATCACACCTTGGAACATTTTTGCGATGTGGCAAGGATTATGTATATATTTAGTCTGGAAGAGCAAAGTGAATTGTCTCAGGATATGATTTATGCTACTGCTTTATTGCATGATTTGGGGCGCGTTGCCCAGTATAAATATGGTGAACCACATCATGAAGCGGGGAAGAAGGTTGCAGAGCCAATTTTAAAAGATTGCGGATATGATGCGGAGGAGATTGGACAAATTCTTGGTGCCATCGGATGTCATCGCAAGGAAATTGAAGAGGCGGATGAACTTTCTTTGTACTTATATAGAGCGGATAAACTTTCCAGAAACTGTTTTGCCTGCAAAGCAGTGGATGAATGCTATTGGCCGGAGGAAAAGAGAAATCACACGATTACGGTGTAGAAATGCAAAGAAGGAAGGAAAAGCAATGAGAATAGGAAACAAAGAATTTGATTGGAACAATGGACAGTCTTATATAATGGGTATCTTAAATGTGACACCGGATTCATTTTCGGACGGAAGTAAGTTTAATACTTTGGAAAAAGCAATTGAGCATGCAAGAGAAATGATTGAGGCAGGAGCTGCCATTATTGATGTGGGGGGAGAGTCTACAAGACCTGGATATACCCAGATATCTGATGAGGAGGAAATTGAAAGAATTGTGCCTGTAATAAAGGAATTAAAGCGTCAGTTTGATATTCCTGTTTCTGTGGATACTTATAAGGGAGCCGTGGCAGAAGCAGCATTTGAAGCAGGTGCAGATTTGTTAAATGATATCTGGGGATTAAAGTATGATGATAAGATTGCGAAGGTTACGGCAAAATACAAAAAGCCGGTAATCCTTATGCACAATCGAAAGGAAAAGCCGGAGATGGAAGGTACTTCTGTGTATCCGTTGGAACCATATTTGGAACTTTTAGAAAAGGATTTGCAGGAGTCTATTGATATCGCTTTGGAAGCAGGTATTCCAAGAGACCAGTTGATTTTGGATCCTGGAATTGGCTTTGCGAAGGATTTGGATATGAATATTATTGGAGTGGCTTATATTGAACGACTTCAGAAGTTTGGGCTTCCAATTTTACTTGGTATTTCCAGAAAATCCATTATCGGACAGTCTTTGGATTTGGAAAAAGATCAGAGAGAAGAGGCAACTATTGCGTTAAATGTCATTGGGCGAATGAAAGGATGTCAGATTTTCAGAGTACACGATGTATTAGGAAATGTGAGAGCGTTAAAAATGACTGATGTGATTTGCAATGCGAGAAAACAGTGAAATGCAGTGCGGAACAACAGTGAGAAGTAAAGAAATTAGTGAAATGCAATGCGGAAAAACAGTGAAAAGCAAAGTGTGAAAATGGTAACATGTAAAGCATGAAAATTAAAATGTACTCTTGTATTAGACAGATTTCGAGGGGACATGAAATTTTTGCAGGAAGAAAAGAGGAAAAGATATGGCAGATCATATTTATATTAAGAATTTGGAGTGTTTTGCAAATCACGGGGTACTAGAGGCTGAAAAACAACTTGGACAAAAGTTTTTAGTATCTCTTGATATGGAAGTGGATACCAGAAAAGCAGGAAACACGGACAATTTAAAATATTCGGTAAATTATGCGGAAGTGAGTCAGACGGTAATGACGTTTATGAAAGAGCAGACCTTTGATCTTATTGAAACTGTTGCTGAAAAAATCGCCAATCTGCTTCTTTTGAAGTACTCTTTGCTTCTTGCCATTCAAGTGGAGATTAAAAAGCCATGGGCACCGGTAATGCTTCCTTTGGAAACTGTGGCAGTATCCGTTCGCAGAGGTTGGCACACGGTGTATTTTGGTGTCGGTTCCAATATGGGTGACAGCACGAAAAATATTGAGGATGCCATTGCTCATTTCTCTAATCATCCACAGTGCCAGCTTGTGGCTCAGTCACAGCTTATTTTTACGAAACCTTATGGTGTGAAAGAACAGGACGATTTTGTAAATGGTGCATTTTATATTCGGACATTGTTGACACCGGAGGAATTGTTGCAGGAAATCGGCGAAGTGGAGAAAAAACTAAATCGTGTCCGTAACCTTCACTGGGGACCTAGAACTATTGATGTGGATATTTTGTTTTATGACGATGAGATTTGGCATTCAAAGGATTTAACCATTCCTCATCCGGAAATTGCCAAAAGAGATTTTGTACTGGCACCTTTGTGCGAGATAGATCCCTATCTGGTGCATCCGGTGTACCATAAGACTATGAAGGATATGTATGAGGAGTTGCTTGCAAAAAGCAATTACGAAGTTACGGTGAAAGAAAATGGGGGATTTTGATAGTGCGTTTGTGTGTGCAGATAAGACATAATGTGGATAATCTTATTTTTAGATTATGTTGTTGTGGATTGTTTTAGATGCAATAATTATATGTGTATCGAAAAGGACATTATGACAGGAGTGTAAAATGAAAAAAGAAAACATATATAAGAGGGCGTTAGTGTTTGCCATTCCCATGATGATACAAAATGGTATTACAAATGGCGTCAGTCTGGTGGATAATCTTATGGTTGGGGACTTGGGAACGGAGAGCATGACTGGAGTTTCCATTGCCGTACAATTGTTGTTTGTGTTTAGTCTGGCGATTTTTGGCGGTATTTCAGGCCCCGGTATTTACGGCGCGCAATATTATGGACAGGGAGATACGAAGGGCGTTCAGCATGTATTTCGCTTGAAACTTTGGATTGGAACCGTTTGTTCTATTCTAGGAGCCATTATATTTTGGTTCTTAGGAAGTGAATTGTTTCAGCTTTATTTTCATGAAAAAAATGGAAAGATAGACACTGGCGTTACGCTTTCGGAGGGACTTACCTATTTGCATATCATGATTATTCAATTGCTGCCTTTTGCCATAGTGCAAACCTATGCCAGTTCTTTAAGGGAGACGGGGGATAGCGTAAAACCAATGATTGCCGGCGTTGCTTCTGTAATTGCGGATGTTGGTTTGAATTATTTGTTGATCTATGGGAAGTTTGGATGTCCGAAACTTGGAGTAAAAGGAGCTGCCATTGCCACTGTGATGGCAAGATTTTTGGAATTATTTTTAGTGATTTTACTGACTCGGATTAAGTTGGAAAAACATGAATTTTTGCAAGGTGTGTATAAAAGCCTTTTCGTTCCAAAGAATTTGGTAAAAAGCATGATAAAGAAAGGATTTCCGATCTTTATCAATGAGTTTATGTGGGCGGCGGGGCTTGCGGTGCTGACACAGTGTTATTCCCTAAGAGGAATGGCAATCGTGCCGGGACTTAACATTTCTAATTCTATATGCAATCTTTTAAATGTAGTATTTGTAGCAATGGGGGCGGCTGTTGGTATTATCATCGGTCAGTATCTGGGGGCCGGAGAAACAGATGTTGCAAAGAAAAATTCTATTAAACTTATGTGGTTTACCGGTAGTTTGTGTTTGGTTTTGACTGCAATTCTTATTGGGATTTCGGGACAGTTTCCAAAACTTTACCGAACCTCGGAAGACGTGAGAAATTATGCCACAAGATTTATTATCGTGACAGCCATCTTTTTCCCGTTGCAGGGATTTTTAAATGCTTTGTATTTCACCCTGCGTGCAGGTGGAAAGACGGTGATTACACTGTTGTTTGATTCGGGATTTTCCTGGTTAGTGGTAGTTCCTGTGGCATTTTTGCTCTGCCGCTACACCGCACTTCCAATCATTTATGTGTACGCAGTGATACAGGCACTGGATTTTATAAAAGTGTGTATCGGATATGTGCTTGTGAAAAAGGGAATTTGGATTAATAATCTTGTACAATCTGAAACTATCCCGCAATAAAGATTACTAATGGCGCAGTGATGACTGTTAGTACGGTGGACATTGCAATGAGTTTGGCACATTCTGTTCCGTCGCCGCCGTATTCCTGTGTAAACATGCAGGTCATACTGGCTACCGGCATACATACCATGATTTGAAAGATTCTTACAATGATTGTGTCAAATGGAAGAAATCTTGATAAGTATACGATAATCAACGGAATCACAATCATATCTGCAATGAGAAAAAGGATGTATTCCATTTTTGCAAAGGCGGTTTTCCAATCCACTTTGGCAAGGGAGATACCGATAATCAGCATGGAAAATGCGATAGCAGCATTGCCAAGGTAATCCACATAAGAAACAATAGGTGCAGGTACATTTAGGTGCAATGCAAAAATTGCGATGGACACAAGGGCTGTTACCACACCGGGACTAATGAGTCTTCCAGGATTAAAAGGTTCTTTTTTGCCACCTAGTCTTGAGGCAAGATGTACGCCGTAAGTGTAGCAGATTACGTTGAAGGCTAAGGTGTAAAACGCTACCAGCACGATATATTGTGGTCCGAAAAGTTCTTTTACCAAAGGAATGCCCATGAAACCTACATTTGGAAACAAAAATTCCATTCGGTATAGGTAGGATTTGTTTCCCTTGATGCGAAATACAAATATGTAAATAAATCCGATGAGAAACATGGATGTGTATAGTACAAATACCATAATGATATTTTCAAGTATCATTCGGTTGGAAAGTGGATTGTCTTTACCAATAACTCCACTGATCATAAGTGCGGGATTTAGTACCCACACCATGAGGGAAGAAAGTTTGCTGTTTGTGTGGTCGTCTACCAGTTTTGCTTTGTAGGCAAAAAATCCGGTAAACATAAGTGCCATCAGCACTAATAATTGTTGAAATAAAATGGTACTGCTCATATGGTGGCTCCTTCCTTACATATATCCATAACCTAAGTCTGATACTTAGGTTATGTGCTTAACAAAATAACTTATTCCGTAGGCTGAACTGAATTAAGAATTTTTCATATTTTTTGAATTTGGTTATTTTGAATGATTTCAAAACGGTAACATTATAGTATTAATTTTGGAAAAATACTAGGGAAAATTATTGTCAAAAAATATTGGTACTGTTCAAAGTAAGTTGAAAATAGTATCATGATAGATAATGAGAAAAAAGTGAGGAATTGTAAATTATGAGTGATAAATCGTTAGTTGTATATGCTGCTGCAAAAGAGCGCGTGGAAGAGGCAGAAAAACTGGCAAATCATTTAGGTGTTTCGCTAGTTTTGGAATGCCTGAAGGAAGACACTCTTGCGTTGGTTTATGATGAACATGGATTATCCCTGACAGATGGAAAAAATACCATGCAAGGGGATTTTACAAAGATGCAGAAACGTTTGAAAAAGAGTAATTTACAAGGCGAGTTTCTTGTGAAAGCGGCGAGAATAAAAGGTTTTCAGGGGACTCAGCTTATTGTGGATGCCACGGCAGGAATGGGGGAAGACTCACTTTTGTTGGCAGCAGCCGGATTTCGGGTGAAGCTTTATGAAAAAGATCCGGTCATTGCTGCAATGTTAAGAGATACGTTGGAGAGGTCTGCCAAAATACCGGAACTTGCAGATGCAGTTTCTAGAATGGAATTATTTGAGGAAGACAGCATTCTGGCATTAAATAAAATGGAAGAAGCACCGGATGTTGTCTTGTTAGATCCCATGTTCCCAGAGCGTCAAAAGAGTGCATTGATCAAGAAAAAATTTCAGTTACTTCAACAACTGGAGCGACCATGTGGAGATGAAGAGGAACTTCTTTCTGCGGCAATTTGCGCAAAACCGAGAAAAATAGTCATCAAAAGACCAGTGAAAGGACCATATCTGGCTGGCAGAAAACCTGATTATTCATTGGCTGGAAAAGCTATCAGGTATGATTGTTTTACGTTTTGTTGTTAGGGTGAATAAAACTAAATTTGTTGACAAACACACAGGGGATTTATAAAATTAATACGTAGTATGTCGAGTTTTTTTACGATTGATAATAAACAAAAGGAGAATTTTTGTAATGATAGAAGAAATAAAGCGTTTAAAGGAAGAAAAAGATGTTGTGATTTTGGCACATTATTATGTAGATGGTGCAGTACAGGAGTTGGCTGATTTTGTTGGAGATTCGTATTTCCTTGCAAAGAAGGCAAAAGAAGTAACCCAGCAGAATATTTTATTTTGCGGTGTATCGTTTATGGGCGAGAGTGCAAAAATTCTTAATCCTGGAAAACGTGTTATTATGGCAGATGAATTAGCAGATTGTCCGATGGCGCATATGGTGGATATTGACCGTATTCATGAAGTACGTAAAGAGTATCCGGATGTTGCAGTCGTATGTTATGTAAATTCCACAGCAGAGATTAAGGCAGAGTCTGATGTTTGTGTTACATCTTCCAACGCCCTTCGTGTAGTGGAGAAACTTCCGAATAAGCATATTTTCTTTATCCCAGACAATAATTTAGCCCGTTATATTGCAAAGCAGATGCCGGAAAAAGAATTTATCTTTAATGACGGATTTTGTCACGTTCATAAAAGTATTGTGAAGGAAGAAGTTTTAAAGGCAAAGGAATTACATCCGGAAGCATTGATTTTGACACATCCGGAATGTACAGAAGATGTTGTGGAGATTTCCGATTTTGTAGGTAGTACATCAGAGATTATTGATTTTGCCACAGCAAGTGATGCAAATGTATTTATCATTTGTACAGAGGTTGGTGTGTTCTATGAGTTGGAGCAGAAAAATCCACAGAAGAAGTTCTATTCTGTAGGACACAGACAGTTTTGCCCAAATATGAAGCGTATTACATTGGAGAAGGTAAAGGATGCACTTGAAACATTGCAGCCTGAAGTTGTTATGGATGAAGACATGCGCGTGAAAGCAAATGCTCCTTTAGAAAAGATGCTTGAATTGGCAAAATAAGAATGCAATGTAGGTTGGATGGATTGCAAAACTCTTTGTTTTGTAGGTTCTGAGAGAACATATACAAAATAATGGGGGGATGAGAATATGGATAACAAAAAAGAAAAAGTTGTAATTAAAACAAGTATAATCAGTATAATGTCAAATATTGTTTTGGCTGGTTTTAAAGCTTCGGTAGGACTACTAGCAAATTCAATTGCAATCGTTTCAGATGCAGTAAATAATTTGAGTGATGCATTATCAAGTTTTATTACGATAATTGGTACAAAACTTGCCGGAAAGGCTCCAGATAAGAACCATCCTTACGGATATGGCAGAATTGAATATATGACCTCATTCATTGTTTCTGCAATTGTTTTATATGCAGGTATTACTGCAATGATAGAATCTGTGAAAAAAATAATTTACCCAGAGGTTGCTGATTATAGTAAGGTAACAATTATAATTGTTATTGCAGGTATAATCGTAAAGATTATATTGGGATTATATGTGAAGAAAAAGGGAAAAGAAGTTAATTCTGATTCGTTAGTTGCAAGTGGTTCAGATGCATTTAATGATGCAATACTTTCCATATCTGTTTTAGTTTCGGCAATTGTATATTTGTTATTCCACATAAGTCTGGAAGCGTATGTAGGCGTGCTCCTTTCTATTTTCATTATTAAAGCAGGTATTGAATTGATTAAGGAAGCTGTTGACAATATTTTGGGAGTCAGAGTTGAAAGTGAACTAGCAAAAAAAATCAAGAAGGATGTTGCAGAAGAAAAAGAGGTCAGAGGTGTATTTGATCTGATTTTAAACGACTACGGACCAGATAAATATTTAGGATCGATTCATATTGAAGTACCAGATACTTTATCTGTAGCACAAGTGGATAAAATATCAAGAAACATAACCAAAAGGATAATGAATAAATATGGTGTTGTTTTACATACAATTGGTATTTATTCCGTAAATACAAAAGATGAGAAAATAATGAAAGTTCAAAAAGATATTTGTAATATTGTTTTTTCTCATGAAGGAATTCTGCAGATGCATGGATTTTATTTTGATGAACAAGATAAGTGTATTAGTCTGGATATTATAATTGATTTTAATATTAAAAACAGAGAAGAAGTATATAAAAATATTTTGGAAGAGATACAGGATAAGTATAAAGATTATCAGTTAAATGTTACATTAGATGTTGATATAAGTGATTAGTGAAAAATATTTTTAGTCTGTTTTGACTGTGTTAAGGAATGATGTAGGAAGAAAAAATGCATTTTTAACAACAGAGGTGAAAAATGTGAAAGAGTTAATAGACCGCTTAGAAAGAAATGGAGTGCTGGAGAAAGAAGAGTTTATTTTTCTTCTTTCGAATTTCGGTGAGAAGGAACGGGAATATGCCGGAAATAAAGCTAGAAAAATAGCAACGGATTTCTTTGGAAATGATATCTACATCCGAGGTTTAATTGAGTTTACAAACTATTGCAAAAATGACTGCTATTATTGCGGAATACGGAAAAGTAACTGCAATGCACAGCGGTATCGTCTTTCGAAAGAGCAGATTTTGGATTGTTGTGAAACAGGTTACCAGCTTGGTTATCGTACCTTTGTGCTTCAAGGCGGCGAGGATGGCTATTATTCCGATGAAATGATTGTTGAGTTAGTAAGTGCAATAAAAAAGAAGTTTAGCGACTGCGCCATTACCCTTTCCATCGGTGAAAAGAGCCGGGAAAGTTATAAGAAATTCTTTGACGCTGGCGCGGATAGATATTTGCTTCGTCATGAAACCGCAAATGAAGAACATTATGGAAAATTACACCCAAAAGAGCTTTCATTAAGCCATCGGAAGCAGTGTCTGAAAAATCTTCGGGAAATCGGATATCAGGTAGGATGCGGCTTTATGGTGGGGAGTCCTTATCAGAATGCAGAGTGTCTTTCCGAGGATTTATTATTTATTCATGAGTTGCAGCCTCACATGGTTGGAATTGGTCCATTTGTTCCACATCTGGATACCAAATTTGCAAAAGAACCACAGGGAAGTCTTGAACTTACCTTATTTTTGTTGAGTCTAATTCGGATTATGAAAAAAAATATACTGCTTCCTGCAACAACAGCCCTTGCGACCATTGATCCAAGAGGGCGGGAAAAAGGAATTCTTGCAGGGGCAAATGTTGTGATGCCAAATCTTTCGCCACAAAATGTGAGGGAAAAATACTCTCTGTATGATGGAAAGGTTTGCACCGGGGAAGAGGCGGCAGAGTGCAGAAATTGTTTGGAAGAACGTCTTAATTCTATTGGATATCGAACGGTAATTCACCGGGGGGATTATGTCTAAATGTTTTCCATTTGAAAGAAAAATATTATAATTCCTATTGACAATGTATGAAATACGATATATAATACAAACATAAATCAAAACCCTATCGGAATAGTAGGAAAATGAAATACGTGTTATTAAAGGAAATGTATCGTTAATGTAAAACAATAGGAAAGAGGTTGATATTATGTCAAAATTAAGTAGAAAAGATAGAAATTTCAGATTTGAGACAAAGCAGTTACATGTGGGACAGGAAAATCCGGATCCGGTTACAGACGCAAGAGCGGTACCGATTTACCAGTCATCATCTTTTGTTTTTCGTAATTCGAAACATGCGGCAGACCGTTTTGGTTTGAGAGATGCAGGAAATATTTACGGAAGACTTACTAATCCTACGGAAGATGTTTTTGAACAGAGAATTGCAGCATTGGAAGGTGGAGTTGCTGCACTTGCAGTTGCATCTGGAGCAGCAGCCATCAGTTACACAATTCAAAATCTTGCATTTGCAGGAGATCATATCGTAGCAGCAAAAAATGTATATGGTGGTACTTACAATTTGCTGGCTCACACATTGAAAGATTATAAGATTGACACTACTTTTGTAAATCCATTGGATTTGGAAGAAATTGAAGGTGCCATTAAGGAAAATACAAAGGCAGTGTTTATTGAAACTCTTGGAAATCCAAACTCTGAGATTACAGATATTGACGCAGTGGCAGCCATTGCACACAAACACAACATTCCATTGGTTATTGACAATACCTTTGGAACACCATATTTGATTCGTCCGATTGAACACGGTGCAGATATTGTAGTTCATTCTGCTACTAAATTTATTGGTGGACATGGAACTACCATTGGTGGTGTGATTGTTGACAGCGGTAAATTTGACTGGAATGCTTCTGGAAAATTCCCGCAGTTAACTGAGCCAAACGAAAGCTACCATGGTGTAAGTTTCACCGCGGCAGCAGGACCGGCAGCATTTGTTACAAGAATTCGTGCGATTTTGCTTCGTGATACCGGTGCAACTTTATCACCAATTCATGCCTTTGTATTTTTACAGGGATTAGAAACATTATCTCTTCGTGTAGATCGTCATATTGAGAATACAAAGAAGGTAATTGAATATTTGAAATCACAGCCTTTGGTTGAGAAAATCAATCACCCTTCTGTATCAGAAGATCCAGAGCAACAGAGATTGTACAAAGAGTATTTCCCTAATGGTGGTGGTTCTATCTTTACTATTGAAATTAAGGGAGATGCAAAGAAAGCGCAGGATTTCATTGATGAATTAGAGTTGTTCTCATTGTTGGCAAATGTTGCAGATGTGAAATCTTTGGTTATCCATCCGGCAACTACAACACATGCAGAGCTTAATGAGGCTGAACAGTTAGAACAGGGTATTAAACCAAATACAATCCGTTTCTCAATTGGAACAGAGCATATTGATGATATTATTGAGGATTTGGACGAGGCATTTAAAGCTGTTCAGTAATGGAGTTTTTTCTTTAAAAAATTGATTTGCTAAGATAAGGGACTGTGAATGGAGATTCATTCATGGTCCCGTTTTGGATATAATGGACATTATTTTAAAGAAAAAAATGCATTTTTGAAAAAATAATGGCCAAAAAATATGCATTTTCTTGTGAAAATACTCCTGAAAATATGCAATTTTAATTGTGACCACCTGAAGTTTGTGATAATATGAAAATGAAAAAAGTGGTGGTATTATGTTAAAACGAAAATTTTATGATAACCATGTTTATC
>CADBNB010000036.1 GCA_902795895.1 uncultured Lachnospiraceae bacterium
ACTTGATATCGGTGGTGCTCACGGTGAAGTATCAGGAAAGATTAACTTTAGCGAGCAGTACGCAACTGTAAGTGGTGTAAAAGACAATAAAGCAGCTTTTGCTGAAAGAAATGTATGGTATGTAACTGACAAAGATATCAAGACAGATGTTAAGACAAATTTCTCAGCAACTCTTAAGAAGGCATTAAGCGATACTACAAAGTCACATACATTGACTATGTTCTACATGGAAAGAGGAAAGATTGAGTCAAACATGAAAGTAAACTTTAACCTTCCTCAGCCAAACAGTTTGACATTGACAAACGTAGTAAATACAGATAACGTAAATCCATCGTTTAAGGATGCTACAGACACTCAGGCAAAGAAAGATATCTTTAGTTACGACGTAAAAGATACAGATTCTTCAAAGTCTGACAGCCCACTGTTAAAGAGTGGAGAAAATACCACATATACAGATCAGTTTACAACAAACGACGCATTAAATATTGTTGAAACCGGATTGATAAACGAAGGAAGAACATTAACAGACTTATACAATACAACATGGGATTTAAATGATCCTAAGACTCAGATTACAAACAGTAAAGACAGAGATGATTATAAGACTACAGATGATCGTACTAAGAAAGAAGATACTTTCGCATTCAAAAACCTTGATAGCGACGATTACACAAACTTAGTAGTTAATTATCAGAACGCTGTATTGATCGGCGATTTAGTATTTGGTAAGAAAGTTGCAGATGAGAGCGTTTATGCAAATGAAGCATTTGACTTTAACGTTGAATTCTCAAATGTATTTGGTGGAGACTCTAAGAGTGAAGCATATTCTGGTGATTACTATGTAACATATCAGGACGGAACAGTTGAGAAGAAGACCACAAAAGACGGAAAGATTGAATTAAAGGCAAATGAATATGCAACAATTAAAGCTATACCAGTTCAGACAAAGTATGATATCAAGGAAACATTGGCTACAGACAGCAAATATGAGTTAACATCTGTTAGCAAATTAAATGCTACTTATGAAGATAAAGAAGCCATTGGTACTATTTCGAAAGAAGAAAATGGAAACTACTTCACATTTACAAATACAAAGGTTGCAGAAGTAACACCAGCACCTGCAACACCAGCACCAACAGCAGTTCCAACAGCTGAACCTACAGCAATTCCAGTAGTTGCAACTCCGACTGTAGAACCTACAGCAGAGCCAACAGTAGAGCCAACCGTGGCACCTACAGAAGAACCTGAGGAAGTTGTTGAGCCAGAAGAGCCAAACGCACCAGCACCAACAGATGAACCAGAGGAAGATGTTAAGGCAGAGTTGCCATCATCAGCACCAAAGACTGGCGATTATACAAATGTATGGTTCTGGGTTGCAAGCGTACTTGTTTCTGCAGGAGCAGTATTGTTCACAGGTAGAGATTTATTCTGGAAAAAAGAAAAATAAAATTCAAGAAGATTCAACTAAAAATGAGATAAAACGAGATATGTAAAAACAATAAAAATAGAACGTTTTCAGATGAAAAATCTGGAGACGTTCTTTTTTTACATAAAATATATAAGTTTTACGGAAAAAGATTCGATATAATAAATGGTTGTAACTATTTGATTTTAACATTTTAATAATTGTATGAACATGTTATGGTTATTGAACCGTCAGAAGGGAAGAGTGTGAATGGTTAGAGGGTTATATACAGCGTACACGGGTATGATAAACGAGCAGAAACGTTTGGACGTTATATCAAATAATTTAGCAAATTCAGATACTGTGGGATATAAAACAGAAAGAGTAGCAAGTCAGGCATTTGATGATGTTTTGACAATTAAAATTAGAGATAATTCTGTAGGATACAATAATCTTCCAATTGGAAGTATGTCATTAGGCGTAAAGATTGGAGAAACATATACCGATTATGGGCAGGGCTCATACAGAGAGACGGGAAATACCTTTGATCTGGCACTACAGGGAGACGGTTTTTTTACCATGAGATGTCCAAACAAAAACGGAGATAGTGTGACAAGATACACAAGAAATGGATGCTTTACCATGACATATGACGGTTTCATTGTAGATCCTAGTGGAAATCATTTGCAGGGAACCGGTGGAGATTTACAGGTACCTGTGGATGCTACCATAGTGATTGATAAAACCGGTGGCGTGTATGCAAATGGTGAGTATGTGGATACCATACTATTAACCGATTTTGAAGATTATGATTATATTGAAAAATATGGAGACAACATGTACCAGACGGTGGATGGAGCTACAGAGAAGACGTGTACAGGTTTGATCAATCAGGGCTATACTGAACAGTCAAATGTCAATGTAGTATCGGAAATGGTAGATATGATTACTGTTACAAGAGCCTATGAAGCAGGACAAAAAGTAATGCAGACTGTGGATAATATGTTGGATTCATCAGTAAATTCTATTGGTAGAGTTGGATAATTTTTCATTTATCAGATAAAGGAGGAGTAAGTATGTTGCGTTCATTATGGACTGCTGCATCAGGAATGAAGTCACAGCAGGTAAACGTAGACACCATTGCAAATAACCTTGCAAATATTAACACAACAGGATATAAAACAGAACGTGTGGAATTTCAGTCATTGTTGTATCAGACAATTCAGAAAAAGTCTTATGACAGTGAGGGAGATCCAAAACCGATACCGGCACAGGTTGGCCTTGGTGTGAAAAGTGGAGCCATTACCTCAAACTTTTCACAGGGTATTTATACAGATACAGGAAATACTTTTGATTTTGCCATTGATGGTAAAGGATTTTTCCAAGTGGAGCTTCCGGATGGCAGTATTGGATATACAAGAAATGGTGCATTGAAGATGTCGATTGGTTCAGACGGACTGACACTTACAAATGCAGAGGGATATCAGGTGTTAAGTACGGCAGGAGAGCCGGTAGTTCTTCCTGAAACTTACGATTCATCAAGAATTACTGTAGATAAATATGGAAATCTCTGGTATCCGGATGCAGATGGCAATGCCCAGATGGTTGGTATCCAGATTGAATTAGTTCAGTTTAATAATCCGGCAGGTCTTACAAAAACATCAGAAAGCATTTTTAAACAGTCAGATGCTTCCGGTGAACCTAGATATGAAAGTCAGGATACAGACCTTAAAAAGAGTATCGTACAGCAGGGATATTTGGAAGGTTCCAATGTTTCAGCGGCAGACGAGATGGTTAACCTGATTATTGCACAGCGTGCTTATGAGATGAACTCAAAAGCAATCACAGCATCAGATGAGATGCTTCAGCAGGCAAATAATCTTAGAGGTTAGAAAGGGGTAGCAAATGAGTTCAATTTCGGGATTGTCGGGATATTATGATTATAGTTCCATTTACAATAATATGTCAGATATAACGTCAAAAGGGATTACGAATAATACATTGACGGATCAGGTAGAGGCTACACTGGAACAAACAAATTTCCAGAGTTCAAATGATGAAGAATTGATGGAAGCCTGTAAAAGTTTTGAGTCATATTTGATTGAACAGGTAATGAAAGAGTCAAAGAAAATGATTAAAATGAACAGCGATGAAGAAGAAAATGACTATATGTCAACCTTTGGTGACAACCTGTTACAACAGTATGCTGGAATTATCACGGAAAAAGGGGAACTTGGAATTGCGCAGAAACTATTTGATTCTATGAAAAGAAATCAAGGTGTGACAAAATTATAAAATAAGATATGATTTGTATACGAAATAGGTTTGTTGTTAGTAAAGAAGAAACACACAGGGGAGAACAGCTTAATCCTATAATGGGAAAAGGGAATCATCTTTAAAAAGAGATGATTCTCTTTCTTATTTCATTGGAAACGTTGTTCTAAAAAGCAAAAAACGCTTCGCGAGGATGCCAGTATTTTTTTCGTAATCCTCAAAATAATCATATCTTATAAAAATATTCATAAACAAAAAAACTTTTTCGTAAAGCCAAAAATAGTACTTGAAAAGATAATCTGTAAGTGCTACTATTGAAGTATTGTATTGTTCGGAACGATGTTTCAAAGGAGATAACATGAATATTGATTTAGAAACAGTAGAAGGATATGTTGAAAAAATCGTATATCGCAATGTTGAAAATGGTTACACGGTGCTTAGCTTGTCCAGTGAAGATTCAGAGGAATTGACATGTGTAGGTACATTTTCATTTATAAATGAAGGTGAGTATTTAAAACTTACCGGAACATTGGTAGCGCATGCGGTTTACGGTGAACAATTAAAAGTTGAAAAATATGAAGTGAAAGAACCGACAGATTTGGTTTCTATGGAGCGATATTTAGGTTCCGGAGCAATCAAAGGAGTAGGAGCTGCTTTGGCAACGCGTATTGTTCGGCATTTCAAAGAAGATACGTTTCGTGTGATAGAAGATGAACCGGAGAGACTTGAGGAAGTGAAAGGTATCAGTGCCCGTATTGCCAGAGAGATAGCTATTCAGTTTGAAGAAAAGAGAGAACTGAGAAGTGCTATGATTTTTTTACAACAGTACGGTATTTCCTTAAATCTGGGTGTGAAAATTTATAAGCATTATGGTCAGCGCATGTATGAAATACTCAAAAACAATCCGTATAAATTGTCAGAGGATATCAGTGGCGTCGGATTTCGAATTGCAGACGAGATTGCCCGTAAGGTCGGAATTGGCTCAGATTCGGATTTTAGAGTGAAAGCCGGAATGTTACATGTTTTACAGGAAGCTGCAAATCAGGGGCATATTTATTTGACTGAGGAGATGTTGTATCAGAGGACGGTAGAACTTTTAGGCATAGAGAAAGAAAATGTAGAACATCACCTTATGGATATGGTTTTGGACAAGCAGGTTGTTGTGAAAAAGATTGACGAAGAAAATTGTGTATACAGTTCCTATTACTACTACGCAGAATTAAACTGTGCTAAGATGCTGATGGATTTAAATATTTCTTCAGAATATAGTGAAAAACAGTTTCAAAAACGTATGGCATATCTGGAAAAAGAAATGAACATGGAACTGGAAGACATGCAAAGAGAAGCTGTATATCAGGCAGTAAAGCATGGTGTGTTGTTAATCACCGGTGGACCTGGTACAGGTAAGACCACGACGATTAACGCCATAATTCGTTATTTTGAGGAAGAAGAGCTTACTATATTGCTGGCGGCACCTACCGGAAGGGCAGCCAAGCGCATGTCAGAGACAACCGGATATGAGGCACAGACTATTCACCGTTTATTGGAACTTTCCGGTGGCATGGAAGATGAAAACAGTCGTTCCAGATTTGAGAGAAATCAGGAAAATCCATTGGAAGCAGATGTGATTATTGTAGACGAAATGTCCATGGTAGATTTACATTTGATGTATTCCTTGCTGAAAGCTGTTGTAGTTGGTACAAGACTGATTTTAGTTGGCGATGTGAACCAGTTACCATCCGTGGGACCTGGAAATGTGCTAAAGGATATCATAAATTCATCCTGCTTTTCTGTTGTGCGTTTATCGAAGATTTTTCGCCAGGCAGCAGAGAGTGATATTATTGTAAATGCTCATAAAATCAATGCAGGTGAAAAGATAGCATTGGATAACAAGAGCAAAGACTTTTTTATGTTACAAAGAGACGATGCCAATCGAATCATCAATGTGATTATTCAGTTGGTTCGCGATAAATTGCCTGGATATGTGGATGCGAAAAGTAATGACATCCAGGTGCTTACTCCTATGAGAAAAGGCGAACTTGGTGTAGAACGCCTCAATAAAATATTGCAGGAGTATTTAAACCCAAGAACGAAAGACAAAAAAGAAAAAGAAGTTCAAGGGCGGATTTTCCGTGAAGGCGATAAAGTGATGCAGATTAAAAACAATTATCAGCTGGAATGGGAAATTAAAAGTAAATACGGTTATACACAGGATAGCGGTACAGGCGTATTTAATGGGGATTGTGGAATAATTAGTGAGATTAATACGTATGCGGAACAGATTACGGTAGAATATGAAGAGGGAAAAAAAGTGGAGTATCCTTTTTCGGGATTGGATGAATTGGAGCATGCATATGCCATTACCATTCATAAATCTCAGGGTAGTGAGTATCCTGCGGTAGTTATGCCAATTTTGACCGGACCGAGAATGTTATTTAACCGTAATTTATTGTATACAGCTGTGACCCGGGCAAAAAAATGTGTCGTAATTGTAGGAAGTGACAAGATGGTGGAAAACATGATTGCAAACGTAAATGAGCAAAAAAGATGTTCTTCCTTGGATCGGCGCTTGGTTGAATTACATGAGTTGTCTGATTAAGATAAATGAACATACATTTTTATGTGGTATAGTTTTATACGAAAATTACGCATTGCAAAATATCGACAAACAAGGTGCTATTTCGCACCATTAAAAGAAATGTAATAAAAATTTAAAAGTGACAACACATTATTTTAAAAACCGTTTTTATGAAAAAAGATGCAAAAAATGGAAAAAAATGTTATAATGATTTTAGTCGCAAGATAACCAAAGGAGGCAAATATATATGAAGAAGACTACATTAGTTATCATGGCAGCGGGAATGGGAAGCCGTTTTGGCGGTATCAAACAGTTAGAGCCTGTTGGACCAAGTGGAGAGATTATTATGGACTATTCGGTTCATGACGCTGTTGAAGCTGGATTTAGTAAAGTTGTATTTATTATTCGTAGAGATATCGAAAAGGATTTTAAAGAGGTTATTGGAAATCATATTTCAGAAAAGGTGGAAACAGAATATGTGTTCCAGGACATCAACGATTTACCAGCTGGATTTGAGGTACCAGAAGGAAGACAGAAACCATGGGGAACTGGTCAGGCTGTTCTTGCAATTAAAAATGTGGTAGATGGTCCTTTTGCTGTTATCAATGCGGATGATTATTACGGAAAAGAAGCTTTTGTAAAAGTAAATGAGTATTTACAGAATCCAGAAGCATGCGATAAGAAGTACAATTTCTGTATGGCAGGTTTCCGTTTAGGAAATACCCTTAGTGAAAACGGAACTGTTACAAGAGGTATTTGCGAAGTAGATGAAAATAACGTTCTTATCGATGTAAATGAGACATTTGAGATTAAGCAGGATGGAGATGTTTGTACTGCTGAGAGAGATGGTAAACAGCTTACAATTTCTCTTGATCAGCCTGCATCAATGAATATGTGGGGATTTACTGCAGATTTCATAGATGAATTAGAGAAGAGATTTGTTACTTTCTTAGAGGGGATCAAAGGAAACGAGATGAAAGCAGAATATTTATTACCTACAATCGTTGATGATTTGATCAAAGAAGGAAGTGCAAGAGTAAAAGTATTAGATACAAAGGATAAATGGTTCGGTGTTACTTATAAGGAAGATAAATACGTTGTAAAAGAATCTATCCAGAAATTAGTTGACGCTGGCGTATATCCTGCAAAATTATAAGATGTAAAAAAGGAAAGTATGATAGAAATGTCAAAAATCCTGTTAGATATGATTTATCCGCGTAGATGTCCTGTGTGTGGACAGATTGTTTCGAAAAATAGGAGCTATGTTTGCGATGAATGTAAATCTCAAGTTTCGAAGATATTGGAACCAAGGTGTATGAAGTGTGGAAAAGCGCTTTTGGCTAAAGAACAGGAATATTGTTTAGACTGTTCGA
>CADBNB010000037.1 GCA_902795895.1 uncultured Lachnospiraceae bacterium
TACACGGTGTGTACGACGAGGAAATGGAGAAAATCCAAGGAAAATATAGCTGAAATTATGGTATAAAGGAGATTCCGAGAGAACATTTTATATATTCTCAAAAAAGACAAAATGTAGGTCTTACAGAAATAATCCATAAAACCTACACTAATAGTATCATATTTTAGACTTTAACACCAGTCCAAGCTCATTTTCCCAACAATGCTTCGATTTCCTCCCGTTCCGGCATCACCGCCAATGCTCCTTTTTTCGTAGTGATTAAAGCTGCCGCAGCGTTTGCAAATGTAAGCATTTCCGTAAGTTCCTCTTTGTTAAACTTTTGAATTCCATGGTCTAACACATAATTTAACACACAACCGCAGAAGGTATCCCCAGCGCCGGTTGTCTCTATAGTGTTCTTTTGAAGAAATGGCGAAACTTCCACAAATACGTCTCCGACATATGCTCTGCTGCCCTCTTTTCCTAAAGATAAAAGCAACAGCTGAATATTAGAAAATTGTGTCTGCAAGGCATTTACTGCCTTCTCATAAGTGTTTTCACCAGTAAACCACAAGATTTCATTATCAGAAATTTTCAAAATATCACACTTTGACATTCCGTAGGAAATCTGCTCTTTTGCAAGTTCCAGCGAATACCACAAAGGCTCACGCAAATTTGGATCAAAGGAGATAATGGCACCTGCCTTTTTTGCAAGCTGCAAGGCGTACTTTGTGGCTTCACGCACCACATCATCCGTCATGGAAAGGGAACCAAAGTGAAATATCTTCGCTTGTTCAAGCATTTCCACATTCACCTGTTTGGAAGAAAGCATCATGTCAGCTCCAGGATTTCGGTAAAATGAGAATTCTCTGTCACCATCTTCCAATGTATGTACAAATGCCAATGTGGTGTTGTACTCATTGCTTTTTACAAGGCCTTTCGCATCAATTCCCACTTTGCAAATGGCATCTTCCAACATGTTTCCAAACAAGTCATTTCCTACCTGCCCGATAAATCCTGTCTTTTTTCCAAGTTTCTGTAATAATGCCAATACATTACAAGGTGCTCCACCGGGATTTGCCTCCATTAACGGATTTCCCTGCTGACTCTTTCCGTTGTCCGTAAAATCAATTAATAATTCACCCAATGCCACTACATCATATTGTTTTCCCATATGAACCTCCATTACTTTGTAGAGTCCTGCTCCACAATCCGATACCCCATTTGTAACTGTTCCACCCTGGTTTCATCCTTTTCCAACATTTCAAACAGCATATTTGCCGCCTTTTCACCGCATTCCTCATAATAAAAATGAACGGTGGTAATGGAAGGACTCACACAATTTGCAAAATCAGAATCCCCCTGTCCTGTCAGAAAAATGTCTTCCGGAATCCGAAGTCCCGCCTCTTCGATTGCTTTTTTTGCACCAACTGCAATTTTATCCGTTGCACAAACAATTGCGTCAATCTCCTTGTTTTGCTTAAGCAAAGCCTTTGCACCTTCGTATCCTTCCTGTATGGTAAATCCAATTTCTTTTACATTTTTCTTGCAAGCAGAAATTCCTGCCTCCTCCAATGCATCCTGATAGCCTTGGAAACGAGCCTCTCCCACAGATTTATCCTGTTTTGTCACTCCAAGAAAACCAATCTGTTTTCGTCCTTTTTTAACGCAAAGTGCTGTCACAGCCTTTATGGCACCGTAATCATCATGATACACACAGCTGCAATCTTCCACATGCTGCCCCAATACAACAACCGGTGCTGATATTTTTGAAATCTTTTTTCTAAGTCCTGAATTTTTCATAGAACCTAACAAAAGGATGCCTTCTACCTGATTGTCATCAAAAATGGAAAGGTATTCAATTTCCTTGGTAGGCGCCAATCTGGAAATACCTAAAATCATGCGATATTTATGTTCTTCCAGCACTTTTGTAATGCCATCCAGCACTTTTCCCGTGGAATTTGAATCTGTCTTAGGAATAATGACTCCGATGGTTCTTGTTTTCTTTGTTCGCAATGTCTGCGCCTGAATGGATGGTCGATATCCTGTTTTTTCCACAACTTTTTGAATTGCTTCCCGCTTTTCATCCGAAACATATCCTTCGTTAAAATATCGGGATACTGTTGCTTGTGAGACACCAGCCATCGTTGCTATTTCCTTTATTGTCATGTAACTCACACTCTTTTCTGTTGATGGTACTTTTGAAATTGTTATTCAAAAGTATCACCAAATGCTGTACTCTCTTTCTATTGTACCACACACACTTTTTCATGAATACCGTTTCGACGTTAAATTTTTTTCAACCAATAAAATCCATATGGCTGCATTGTAAGTCCTTCCGGTTTAATAAATTTTCCCGTCAGCAAATCTTCGTACAATCCGTCTGCTTCCTGTATCCACGCCATTCTTTCTTCTTCACTGAAATTGAAAACGCCCAATATTTTTTCTCCGTCTTTGTATCGTCCCATACACAACGTACTCTGATCGTAAGTTTCCACTGTCCATGCTGCTGAATCCGAACAAAATGCAACATGCGCTTTTCGTATATTTTCCAATTTGCGAAGTCTCTGGTATACTTCCGACTCCACGTTATCTCCGTCCTGTAAGTGTTCCACCTTTTCCCATTGCATTTTACCCCTGTGCAAATACCTTGAGTCCTCTTTTTTCAAAGGATCCTCCCGATAAGAATGGTCATTTAATTGCGCTACCTCGTCTCCACTGTACAAAATTGGAATACCATTTTGCATAAACATGTAGGCATGTAGCATCACGTCCAAATCTATGGCTTTTTTCAATGCTGTTTTATCTTTTTTCAAAAGTGCAGTTTCAATACCACAAAGTGATGCCGTGGTCCCACAAAAACGCGCATCCTGAGTTACCGGATCATAGTTGTATAATTCGCCGCAACTATTGCTTTTTCCCGCTTTTCCAAGGAAAAAGTCATTCAAATAATTTTTATGTGGTACTTCTTCCATGCCAAGCTGAGATAAAAATCCATAATCCAGCCCCCAGCCAATGTCATCATGGCATCGCAAATAGTTAAGAAATACATAATCTTTTGGCAATTCGTCAATAGTATCCAACTGCCGTTTTAAAAGTCTTACATCTCTGGTTGCCACGGTATGCCAGGTTGTAGCCATAGTTGTTACGTTGTAAAGCATATGACACTCCGGTTTTTCCACACTTCCAAAGTAAGGAACTACTTTTTCCGGTGCCATTACTACTTCCCCAAGTAACAATACACCGGGGCAAACCACTTCGCTTACCATGCGCATCAAACGAACAATGGTGTGAACCTTTGGCAGATTTCGACATGTCGTACCAAGCTCTTTCCAAATGTATGGAACTGCATCCAGACGAACGATATCAATTCCCTGATTTGCAAGAAACAAGAAATTGTACATCATCTCGTTAAATACTCTCGGATTTTTATAGTTCAAATCCCACTGATAAGGATAAAAGCTGGTCATAACGTAATGCTTTCGTTCTGGAAGCCATGTAAAGTTTCCGGGAGCAGTTGTTGGAAATACCTGAGGCACGGTCTTTTCATATTCGCCAGCAATATAATCATTGTCGTAGAAGAAATATCTGCTCATATATTCTCCTTCTCCTGCTCTGGCGCGTTTTGCCCACTCATGATCCTCGGAAGTATGGTTCATAACAAAATCGCTGCAAACACAAATACCTTTTTCATGACATTTGGTCGTCAAAGCCTGCAAATCCTCTATGGTACCAAATCTTTTCTGAGGCTTCCGAAAGTCTTTTACCGCATATCCACCGTCGGATTTTCCTTCCGTCACATCAAGAAATGGCATAAGATGCACGTAATTAACTCCCGATTTTTCTAAATAAGAAATTTTATCCTGCACACCTTTGAATGTGCCGCCAAAGTTGTCAATATAAAGCATCATCCCAAGCATATCGCCTGATTTATACCAGTCTTTGTCCGTTTCTCTTTGTTTATCTAATTTCTTTAATGTGGTATTTCTCTCTTTTGCAAAGCTGCGCATTTTCTCTTCCAACTCTGCAAACATATCGCCATTATCATACAATTCCATATAGAGCCAGCGCATTTCATCTTTGTGTCGGTTCCATCTTTCTTCAAATAACCTATCCATAGATTTCTCTACTTTGCGCGTCATACCGCTACCTCCTTAAATCACATTTTTCAAACTTTGATGATTTCGGTTCCAGCTTCTACTTCGCCTAATTTCACTACATTGAAATCTTCGTAAGTATCGCTATTGTTCACTAAAACTGCTGTTGTTGAAGAAAAACCTGCTGCTTTTATCTTCTCTAAATCAAATGTCATCAATTTTTGTCCCTTTACTACTTTGTCGTTTGCATCAACAAATACTTCAAATCCGTCACCTTTCATTTTTACGGTATCGATACCAACATGCATCAACATTTCAATTCCATCAGGTCCCATCATTCCAATGGCATGTTTTGTTTCTGTTACGGTAGAGATTATACCGTCAAATGGAGCGTAAAGAACTCCTTCTTTTGGTTCAATTCCTACACCATTTCCAAGAATTCCACTGGCAAATGTCTGGTCTGGAATTTCCTCTAATGCAATTACATTTCCTGTGATTGGGGCATAAACAATGCCATCTTCAACCATTTCTTCTTCATCATCTTCTGCTACTTTATCTTCTTTTTTCTCCTCTGTATTTTCTCCGTCTTCATCCTTTTCTTCTTTCCAAACAAACCATGTTAATCCAAATGCAGTACCGCCTGCAATTGCTAACAAAACGGTATAGAACAGATAATTGTTAATTGTTAAATATCCTGGAATACCGGTAACTCCATATGCCTCTGCTCCAATTCCTGTGATTGCACCAAATCCGGCACCAAATGCACCACCGATCATAGCACATACAAATGGCTTCATGTAACGGAAGTTTACACCGAAGATGGCCGGTTCTGTGATACCTAAAGATGCTGACATAGCTGATGGAATGGCAATGGTCTTTGTCTTAGCACGACGTGCTTTCAAACCAACAGCGATACAAGCTCCAAACTGTGCAAAGTTTGCTGCAGATGCAATTGGCATCCATGTATTTAATCCTGCACCGCCGTCTGATAACATACCTGCCTCAATTACGTTGTACATATGATGCAATCCCATAACTACTGTCAATGGATAAATCGCACCCATAATCATAGCTCCAAATACATTTCCAACTAATAATTTTGCTCCGGCTAATACCCATGTCTCTAACTGTGCAAAGATAGGTCCGATTACAACAAATGTGATAAGTGATGTAGCAAATACTGTTACCAATGGAACTACAAACAAATCTATCATTTCAGCCACATGTTTATGTAGCCATTTTTCAATCTGACACATGATCCATACTGCGATAATTACCGGAATAACATGTCCCTGATAGCCATGCCTTGATATGGAACCTAGAACATAATCGCCTATTTGAACATTCCCAAACAGGTTCCAGGTAGGAATGGTACCGTCGCTCACTCCGAAGAAGGAATTGATTGCATCTTGCGAACCTACATTCCATCCATTTAACAAACTGGTGTGAACCATCATCAAACCGATAACTGCACCTAAGAAAATGTTTCCGCCAAATACTCTTGCTGCTGAAACTGCAACGATTACAGGCAAGAATGCAAATGCTGTATTTGCCATCATGTCAAGGAAGCTAAACCAGTCTGAACCCTGGAAGGAAGGAATGGCTTTTCCAAGTGCCTCAACCAATCCCATCAATAAACCGGAAGCAACGATGGCTGGCAAGATAGGAACAAATACGTCACCAATGGATTTTAATGCTCTCTTCCACACAGGTGCTTTTGCTGCCGCTGCTGCCTTTACCTCATCCTTTGTAGCAGCTGTCATGCCGCTGACTTTAAGGAATTCGTCGTACACTTTATTTACGGCACCGGTTCCAATAATAATCTGTAACTGACCATTACTGCTAAATACACCTTTTACTCCATCAATATCTTCCAGTTTCTTTGTGTCAACCCTACTGTTATCCACTGTAACCAAACGTAAACGTGTTGCACAATGTGCTGCACTTTGTAAATTTTCCCGTCCACCTACAGTTTCATAGATCTCTTTTGCACACTTACCATAATCCATAACCATACGCCTCCTCTGACTTTACCCAACAATTACCCTTAATCTTTTGAATTTTACCCTGTTGTGTTACGTTCTAAAAAAATTGTAACCTGTAACATTTTCATTTCTAATGCCTGCTCATTTGTCTTTTACTTTTTTTGAATCGTTCATCATGAAATCGTTTTCATATTTATTATTTTTATTATACAACTTTTCCAAAAACTTGCAATTGACATACTAGCCAATATTTTTATGCAAACTTGTGCATAATTACGAAAACGATTTCATATAAAAATTTCTGCAAAATAACATTCAAAACCCCTTGTAAATTCAATGGTTTTCAACTTTGGGTTTCTTTCACAAGTATTCATCATATTATAACAATAGCTATGAAAGTCCCAGCTTTTCAAAAGAAGCACTAAGTCCATTTTCAGTAACTGTTCCACAGACTTCATCTGCCATTTCTTTCAATGCTTTGCTTCCATTTTCCATGCAAACGGAATACCCCACTGTTTCTATCATCTCAAGGTCATTCATGCTATCTCCGTATCCAATAGTATTTTCAAGAGAAATTCCAAGATGTTTTGCAACCATTTCCACACCGGTTCCTTTGTTGCAACGCTTGTTAATCAATTCCCCGTTAATAATGCCATACTGGTCCGGCTCCTGCATGCAAAACAAAAAGTCATCCCCAAATGCTTTTTTTGCTTTTTCCACCTGTGTTATATCTGTTCCCATAAATACGATTTTATATACTTCTTCCCCGTTATATTCTGCCATAGGACGAATATTTAAGTTTTTCTCAATCTGTTTTCTCCAACGTAGCAGTTCGCTGTTTCCGCCCTCTTTGGCGTTTTGTTCCAGAAATTCTTTAAATCCTTCGTCTGTATAAGAGCCATTTAAACATTCTACCGTCCGATAAATTCCGCATTCTTTAAAAATTTGGAAAGCTTTATCCCGCTCTTCTTTTGTAAACGGACAGTCAAAAATAACCTCTTCTCCTACTTTTACATATCCGCCGGAACTGCCGATAAAGCCATCCAGCTCATACTGTAACAGTGGCTCTAACATCTGATAATTTCTTCCGGTACATAAAAGAACATAATGCCCATTATTTCTTGCTTTTTCAATTGCTTCCAATGCTGATTTTGGTGGAATATTCGAACCAGGTTCCGTCAAGGTTCCGTCGATATCTAAAAAAATGATTTTTCTTGTTTGATTTTCCATAGAGCATCATCCTCATTTCTTACATTTCGATTATTAAGTTCCGATTTTTACTATGACAACCGGAACATCTTTAGTTTCTTCATGCGCAAACGATTCAGTGTGTAAACGATTTCATATTTACTGTTATTATACCCCCATTTTTATTTTTATGCAATAGAAAAAGAGTTTTGCTTGCAAAACTCTTTTCTATCGTCCTTAACTATAACATGTTCTCTCGGAATCTCCTTTATTCAATAATTTCGGCTATATTTTCCTTGGATGTTCTCCATTTCCTCGTCGTACACACCGTGTA